>CAZHEG010000001.1:0-36167 GCA_964531435.1 uncultured Oscillospiraceae bacterium
GATGGTCTCCACAAATTCGCCGTAGCAGTTGTCCACCATGATGACTACACTGGGCTTGACAGCCTTGCAGAAGGCGATCAGCTCCCCGATCTGCCCCACGGAGAAAGTGGGCCGGGTGGCGTAGCCCTTGGAGCGCTGAATGGTGATCAGCTTTGTTTTTTCGTTGATGGCCCTGCGGATACCCTCATAGTCAAAGCTGCCGTCGGGGAGAAGGTCCACCTGGTTGTAGGTAACGCCGTACTCTGCCAGGCTGCAGGGGGAGGGGCGGATGCCGATGACCTCCTGCAATGTGTCATAGGGCAGGCCGCAGGGGCTCAGCAGCTCGTCACCGGGCAGCAGATTGGCGCTGAGGGCGACGGTGAGGGCGTGGGTGCCGCAGGTGATCTGGGGCCGCACCAGGGCGGCTTCGGTGTGGAAAACGTCGGCATATACCTGCTCCAGCTTGTCCCGGCCCTCGTCGTTGTAGCCGTAGCCGGTGGTGGCGGCAAAGCAGGTGGCGCTGACCCGGTTCTTCTGGAAGGCGGCCAGGACCTTGGCCTGGTTGTATTCAGCCACCTGGTCAATGGCGGCGAAGCGTCCGGCAATGCGCTGCAGCGTCTTTTCGCCGTAGGCGTACACGGCAGGGGAGACGCCCATCTCCTGATATAATTGCAGTAACTGTTCCATATTTCTTCCTCTGTTTCTTATTTGATCGGATAAAGTATAATAGAAACCGTCCCGGAAGTCAATCCCGGGACGGTAATTATCGTGTTCTGTTCAATCTCTGCGCCGTCTGTTGCCGCCGAACAGGAGGATCAGCCGCAGCAGCTGCACCAGGGAAACGGCAGTGGCGGCGACGTAAGTCAGCGCCGCGGCGGAAAGGGTCTTTCTCGCGCCCCGGAGCTCCTCGTCCGTCAGCATCGCGCCCTCCTCGATGGCCTGCATGGCCCGGCGGCTGGCATTGAATTCCACCGGCAGGGTCACCAGCTGGAACACCAGGGAAAGACCGAAGCAGGCAATGCCCACATATACCAGCGCGGTGGAGAAATTGCCGAAGGCGGAAAACAGGATGCCCATGAGAATCAGCGGCATGGCAAGCCTGCTGCCCAGATTGGTCACGGGGATGATGGCAGCGCGGAGCTTGATGGGGCCGTAATTCTTTGCGTACTGCACCGCGTGTCCGGCCTCGTGGCAGGCAACGCCGATGGCGGCGGTGGACGTAGAGTCGTACACACCCTCCGACAGGCGGATCACATTGGTCCTGGGGTCATAATGGTCCGACAGATTGCCGCTGACCCGCTCGATCCGCACCCCGGAAATACCGTTGGCACTAAGCACCCGCCGTGCGGCCTGTTCGCCGGTGATCCGGCGGCTGGATAACTGATTGGAATAACGTTTGAAGGTGGCGTTCACATTCCAGCTTGCCCACATGGCGATGATCACGCAGGGGAGCACCAGAACGATGTACGTCCAGTCGTAGTAATAATAAAAGGGCATAAGATCCTCCCGGCAGTTTTATAGATCCACAGGCTCCATGGCATCGTGGAGCGTATCGGTGATGGCACCCCGGAAGATGGACCAGGCCTGGCTGTGCAGGGTCTGCAGGGCACCTGCCGACAGGTTCAGGGGCAGCTTTCCGGGCATAAAAAGATCCTGGTCGAAAATGAACTTCACTTCGGGATCCGACTTTCCGGCCCGCTTGATCAGGCCGGGGCCGGCGTGGATCTTTGCCTTGCAGCCGCCGCGAAGCGCAAGCTCCACATCCACGGTGCACCGGCTCGATGCGCTTTCCGCCACATCCTCCTCTGCCAGTATGCCCAAATAACAGCTTTCGATCAGCTCCCGGTAGGGAATACCGGAAAGATCCAGCTCCTGCCGGGAAAAAAAGTTCACATACCGCAGGCCCACCCGCTCAAAATAAGCGGGCTTATACAGCCGGATGAAGGCCGCAAGAGGCTTATCCAGCCGCGCGGCGAAATCCTCCCACCCGGTGTACTGGGAGGTAGCGATGGAAATGAATTTGCTGGTGAGATTCACCCGCCACACGCCGTCGGCGGAGGAGAACTGGTAATTGATGGTGGCGGGGGGATTTTCCAGGCTCAGGTTGCCCGGGGTTCCCGTCAGCTTGGGCGGCGCCATATCCTTGCGCTGCTGGTACTGGGGATATTCATCCCGGATGGCATCCTGAAATGCCGCGGGAACGTTGGCGGTGATGGAGAGAATCTCCGGGAACCGGAGCTGACAGATCACTTCATTAAGCTGGTTGCGCCGGTATATGCAGCGCGCTTCATTGGAAAACATACAAAGCCCTCATTTCTTCAAGTAGTAACAAACCTTATGATCATTATATCCCGGTCACGGCTGATTTGCAAGACAGTCGTTCAAATATGCCAAAACCCGCTTTTTATCCCCGGACCACAGCGGAGCGATCAGATCCTTTTTCGCCCCGTCGCCGGTGATGCGGTGCACCACGGTTTCCGGCGGCAGCAGTCTGATGCAGTCCTTCAGAATGTCCCCATATTCTTCCATGGTCAGGCAGCGGAAAGCCCCGGCTTCGTAATCCTTCTCAAGATCCGTGCCCCGCAGCACGTGCAGCAGCTGAAATTTCACGCCGTCGCTCCCGGCCTCCACCGCGGCGCGGGTGGTGGCGAGCATTTCTTCCTTCGTTTCTCCCGGAAGACCCAGGATGATGTGGGTCACCACTTCGATGCCTGCTGCCTTCAGCCGCTTCACCGCGTCAAAATACACTTCGTTGCCGTATCCCCGCCGGATGTATTCCACCGACCGGGGAGCCGTGGTCTGCAGCCCCAGCTCCACGGTGACAGGCTTTATTTTGTTCAGCCGTTCCAGCAGCTCCACCGTTTCCCCGGGCAGACAGTCCGGCCTTGTCCCGATGGCGATGCCAACGATGTATTCCGGCTCCATTGCCTCCCGGTACAGCTTTTCCAGCCGCTCCACCGGGGCGTAGGTGTTGGTAAATGCCTGAAAATAGGCGATGTACCGCCCGTTTTTGTTTTTGAACCGGACCCGCTCTATGGCCCGCTCCAGCTGCTGGGCCACGGTTCCGCCCCGCTGGGCGAAATCTCCGCTGCCGGAGCCGGAGCAGAAGATGCACCCCCGGGTGTCCAGGGAACCGTCCCGGTTGGGGCAGGTGAACCCGCCGTCAATGGCCAGCTTATATACCTTGCAGCCGTATTTTTCCCGGTAATGCCGGGAAAGCGTCTTGTACATAAATATCTCCTTGCGGTATGTCGTTACCTGTATTATACTGTAATTAAGCAAAAAATGAAGAAAAATTTGTAAATTCACTGAGTAAAACCGTCCCTTACTTCGTTATACAGGTGAAGAGGTGATCACAATGGCTGAAATCGGTGCAAGCAGCTGCCGCCGTTTTCTGCGGGGAGAAGAAATATCTCTGGAGGAATTCATCCGCAAATACTCTGACGCATTGGTTCGATTTGCGTACAGCTTTGTCCGGGATTCTGCCGCGGCGGAGGATATTGCTGCGGAAGCGATCGCGGTATTTTACATAAAGGCAAAACATTTCCCGGACGAAGTGCATATGCGCGCCTATCTCTATAAGACTGTCCGCAGCAAGGCCATGGACCATCTGCGCCGCCACCGGGGCGAAGTCCCCCTGGAGGACGTGGAAAATGTCCTTGGCAGCGGCGATCCGGAGCAGAGCATGATGATCAGGGAGCGGGACCGTGCTGTCTACCGCTGTCTGCAGCGGGTGCCGGACCGGTACCGGCAGGTGCTGCAGCTTGCCTATCTGGAGGGATTTTCCGTGAAGGACATCTGTTCCATCACCCACCGTTCCGCCAAGCAGGTCTATAATCTCCTCGCCCGTGCCAAGACCTCTATGAAACAAGAGCTTGAAAAGGAGGGTATCTCTCATGAAGACCTATGATGAACGCAGCACCGATGTGCTGGATAAAATGAATACCATCAAAAGAAAGCGCCGCATCCGGGGCGTTGCCCTGGGCCTGTGCCTGTCCCTGGTGCTGCTGGTGCTGTTCGTTCCCTATAATACCGCGCCGCCCAGTGTGGCCCGGTATTCCGCAAGTCCCTACTACGATCTGATCACAAAGATCAATGCCGCCACCTACGATCCCCCGGAGTATAAGAATAACTTCGATTTCCTGACCTCCTCGCTGACCCTGCGGGTCAATGATTCCACCGGCGGTGCCGCCGAGCCGGAGTGGAATAATGATGTCGATTACAGTGATGGCTTGAATTTCGGTGCACCGATGCCGGGAGCCAGCGTGGAGGACAGTGTCGGCAGCCAGTATGTGGAGGTCACCGACAACCAGGTGGAGGGCGTCATCGAGGCGGATATCTTCAAGCGCACCGGGACCCATCTTTACTACCTCAGCACCAATGTCCTTTCCGTCTATTCCATCGCCGGCGAGGAATCCGCGCTGCTGGGCACCTACACCTTGGATCAGACGGAGTGGGATGATGAAAAGGAGGAAACTTCCTTCTGGTACTACGGCAGCCGTGAAATGTACCTGTCTGCCGACGGCAAGACCGTGACCATCATCAACCAGGGTGCCTACGGCAAGGCCCTGGGCGGCACCACGGTCCTCATCAGCCTGGATGTATCCGATCCTTATGATATCCGGGAAGTGAACCGAATCTACATCAGCGGCGAATATCTTTCCAGCCGTATGGTGGATGGGCAGCTGCTGATCATGAGCAAGTACCGGCTTTATAACAACAGCGTTGATTTTGAGGACGATACCACCTTCGTTCCCCAGGTGGGCACCAAGGGCGACATGGAGCTGATTCTCCCCGAGGATATCGTATCCCCGGAGGAGCTTACGGACCTGTGCTATACCGTCATCTGCTCCGTGGACGGCAGCACCCTTCAGATCAGCGACACCGCCGCCTTCCTCAGCTATTCCGACGATATCTATGTGTCCGCGGACCGGATCTACGCCAGCCGCACCTATACCCATCGGCTGGAGGATCAGAGCCTTACCGATGAATATTCCACCGTCAGCACCACTATGACGGAGATCGTCTGCATCGGTTATTCCGGCGGCGGGCTGCAGTATGAGGGCAGCGTCTGCCTGGAAGGCACCGTGTTGAACCAGTACAGCATGGATGAATATGACGGCCTTCTCCGGGTGGTCACCTCCGTTAGCGCCACCGAGCAGAAGAGCAGCGGCTTTGGAACCGCTTCCGCCCGGACGGTGCGCAGCGCCAGCCTCTACTGCGTCAGCCTGGAGGATTTCTCCATCGCCGGCTCCGTCCTGCGCTTCGCGCCGGAGGGAGAGAGTGTGGAATCTGTCCGCTTTAACGGCAATATGGCCTACGTCTGCACCGCGGAGATCGTGTATCTGACGGATCCCGTATTCTTCTTTGACCTGACGGATCCCACCGATATCACCTGGACCGACACCGGCACCATCGACGGCTATTCCACCTCCCTGATCGACCTGGGCGAGGGCTTCCTGCTGGGCGTTGGCTACGGCGGCGAGGGCCAGCTGAAGATCGAGATCTACGAGGAACGGAAGGACACCGTTGTCAGTGTCTGCGCCTATGAGGCCGATGCCTCCTTCAGTGAGGCCTACAAGTCCTATCTGGTGGACCGGGAGAATAACCTCTTTGGCCTGGCCCTCAACTACTGGGATACCGGCATGGTCTATGTGCTGCTCCACTTCAACGGCTATGGGCTCCACGAGCTGGCAGCCATCCCCCTGGAGGGGAATGCCGCATCCAACGTCCGCGCGGTGATCATCGATGAGTATCTGTATGTCCTGTCCTACGGCGGCCTGTCTGTGGAAAAGCTCTGGTGAAAAAATTTGCCTGTCCGGTAGAAATTCCTCCTGCTATGGTGTATAATAAGGAAAAATACAAAGGAGGAACATATCATGTCCCTGATTCATATCACCAAAGACAATTTTGACGCGGAAGTCATGGCCCCCGGCAAGACCGTCCTGCTGGATTTCTATGCCGACTGGTGCGGCCCCTGCCGCATGATCGCCCCCATCCTGGAGGAGATCGCCGCCGAAAACCCCAACATTACCGTGGGCAAGATCAATGTGGACAACGATATGGAGCTTGCCATTCGTTTCCAGGTCAGCAGCATCCCCCTGCTTGTGGCCATGAAGGACGGCCAGATCGTCAATAAGACCCTTGGCGTGACTCCCAAGGATGAGATTTTGGCCCTGCTGCCCTGATTTTTCAAAAAATATGCCGCCCGGGACTTCCGTTCCCGGGCGGTGTTGTGCTATAATGGAAAAAATCAGACACAGGAGGAATCTGTATGCAATTTCTGTATTTTCTGGAAAGCATCCGTATGGACTGGCTGAACGAGCTGATGCTGCTCATCACCCACCTGGGCGAGGAAACGGCATTTCTTGCTATTGCCATCATCGTTTTCTGGTGCGTGGATAAGCGGGAGGGCTACTACATGATGGGCGTGGGCCTCTTCGGTAATCTGTGCAACCAGTTTCTGAAGATCCTTTGCCGGGTCCCCAGACCCTGGATCCGGGATCCAAATTTCAACGCCCTGGAAGCTGCCATTCCCGAAGCCGATGGTTACAGCTTTCCCAGCGGCCATTCACAGACTGCCGTGGGCACCTTCGGCTGCCTCGCCGCCTCCCATAAAAATAAGCTCCTGCGGGGCTTGTGCATCGCCGTCATGATCCTGGTCCCGTTCTCCAGAATGTACTGCGGCGTCCATACCCCTGCCGATGTTCTGGTGGGCAGCGCCATGGCGCTTGTGATGGTATTTGCCTTCCGGCCTCTGATGATGGGGGAGCGGAAGCAGAATGTCCCCATCGTTTTCGCCGTGCTGCTGGCACTGTCCGCTGCCTTTGTGCTGTTTGTGGAGCTGTATGATTTCCCGGAGGGTCTGGACAGCGGGAATTACGAGTCCGCGCTGAAAAATTCCTATACCTTCCTTGGCTGCTTCGTGGGACTGCTGGTGGTCTGGTTCGCGGATCAGAAGCTGGATTTCTCCACAGATGCCGTTTGGTGGGCACAGATCCTGAAAGCGGTCCTGGGTCTTGTGGTGGTCCTTCTTGTAAAGGAGGGGACCAAATCCCCCCTGAATGCCATCTTCGGCGGTCACATGGCGGCCCGTGCCGTGCGCTATTTCCTGGTGGTGATCACCGCGGGTATCATCTGGCCCCTGACCTTCCGCTGGTTTTCAAAATTGGGGAGAAAAGAAGCATGAATTACGCAGCGATCAAAAATAATGACATCGCCAACGGACCCGGCGTCCGGGTCAGCCTCTTCGTCTCCGGCTGCACCCACCATTGCAAGGGCTGCTTCAATGAGGTGGCCTGGGATTTTGATTACGGCACCCCCTTCACCGGGGAAACAGTGGATTCCATCATCGAAATGATGCGCCCGGACCGGATCAAGGGCCTGACCCTGCTGGGTGGTGAGCCCTTCGAGCCCCAGAACCAGGGCCCCATCGTGGAGCTGCTGCGCCGCATCCGCAGGGAGCTTCCTGAGAAGAGCATCTGGGCATTCTCCGGCTACCTCTTTGACCGGGATATCCGCTCCGGCCGCCTGGGGGATACCGCTGAATATCTCAGCTATCTGGACGTTCTGGTGGACGGCCCCTTCGTGGAAGCAAAGAAAAACCTGGCGCTGCGGTTCCGCGGCTCCGAAAATCAGAGAATCATCGATGTTCCCGCCAGCCTTGCAAAGGGCGAGATCGTCCTGTGGGAGGACTGGCAGGGATCCGGAAAGGGATTGAAACAATGGAAAAGATCAACGTAAAGCTCCTGCGCCCCGGTGCCCATATGCCCACCTACGGCTCGGCGGAGGCTGCCGGTGCCGACCTCTACGCCTGCCTTCAGGAGGAGATCGCCATCGCCCCCGGCGAAACGGTTTGGATTCCCACAGGCGTTGCCCTGGAAGTGCCCAAGGGCTGCGCCGGACTGGTGTTTGCCCGCAGCTCCATGGGGGCCAAGCGGGATCTTGCCCCCGCCAACAAGGTCGGCGTTATTGACAGCGACTACCGTGGAGAAATTCAGGTGGTGCTCCACAACCACGGAAGCAAGGTGCAGCCCCTCGCCCCCGGCGAGCGGATCGCCCAGCTGGTGATCGTGCCGGTGGTAACGCCCGGATTTACACAGGTAGAGGAGCTGGATGATACCGCCCGCGGCGCGGGTGGATTTGGCTCCACCGGTAAATAATGCAATCGAAACCGTCAGGCCCGGGCTGCTGCCCGGGCTTTTTTCGGAGTTTGCCCACAAATCCAAGTAAAATATTTGTCAAATTTATGTAAAAAAACCTCTATACTTTTTTCGGAGCTTTGGTATAATGAAGATAATGCCGGGTACGGCTATTAAAACAACACAGGAGTTTCTTATGGAAATTGCAAGCGCGATCATAATGCTTCTGGGTGGTCTTGCCATGTTCCTCTATGGTATTGAGGTCATGGGCGACGGCCTGAAGAACAGTTCCGGTTCCGCACTGAAGCGGATCCTGGAAAAAGTCACTGGTAATGTGGTCATGGGTGTCCTCACCGGCACATTGGTCACCGCCGTGATCCAGAGTTCCACTGCAACCATCGTTTTGACCGTTGCCCTCATCGGTGCCGGCGTGCTGAACCTGAAGCAGGCCGTGTCCATCGTCATGGGCGCAAACATCGGCACCACCGTCACCGCGCAGATCATCCGCCTGGGCTCTATCGAGTCGGACGGCAGCTGGCTGCTTTGGCTGTTTGACACCGATACTCTGGCCCCCGTGGCCCTGATCATCGGTATCATCCTGCTGATGTTTATTAAGAAAAAGAATTCCAAGGCCATCGGTGATATCTGCATCGGCTTTGGCGTCCTGTTCATCGGCCTGGACCTGATGACCTCCGGCGTGAAGCCCCTCATCGGAACCGCCGTCTTTGAGTCCTTCCTGGGGATCTTGACCAATCCTCTCATCGGCATCCTCTTCGGCCTGATTCTTACCGTCATTGTCCAGAGCTCCTCTGCCACTGTCGGTATGCTCCAGACGGTTGCCCAGTCTGCTGTGGCATCCGGCACCGTTGCCATTACCTTCTCTATGGCCTATCCCATCATCATGGGCATCAACCTGGGCACCTGTGTCACCACTGCTATGGTCTGCTCCATCGGTTCCTCCAAGGACGCAAAGCGCACCGGCGTTGTTCATATCGCGTTCAACTCCATTGGTACGATCCTGTTCCTGAGCGTCATGCTTTTGCTGGAGAAATACCAGGTGTTCGGCGCGGAATTCTGGACTTCCTCTGTTGACAGCGGCGGAATCGCCAATTTCCAGACGCTGTTCAATCTGATCACTGCCATCGTGCTGATTCCCTTCTCCGGCGCGTTGGTGAAGCTGGCGACCCTCATCATCAAGGATGAGGACGAGCACGTGCACCGCCATCCCGAGCTGCACACCCTGGATGAGAAGCTGTATATTTCTCCCGCCATGGCCGTGGCGGAGGCAACCAAGGCAGTTGCTTCCATGGGTGTCATTGCCAAGAATAACTTCGACCGCTGCTGCAACGCACTGCTGACCGGTGACCTTTCCGAATCCCCCAAGGTCGCATCCGAGGAGGAGTGCCTGGATAATTTTGCCGACACTGCCGACCGCTTCATGATCGGCCTGTCCAAGGTGGTGGAGCTGGAGCAGGATGACCGCCAGGTGGACCTGCTGCTGCAGACCGTCCCCAGCTACGAGCGTGTGGGTGACTATGCTACCAATCTTCTGGAGCTTGCAGAGACCCTGAATAAGGAAGGCGTCAGCTTCTCCAAGTCCGCCAAGGAGGAGCTGAAGCTGGTCTGCAATGCCGTCAGCGAGATTTTGGATATCACAGTCCGTGCCTTTGGGGAAAACGACAACGAAGCCGCCAAGGGCATTGAGCCTTTGGAGGAAACCATCGACGATATGGTCATGATTCTCCGTGACCGTCATACCAAGCGCCTGAAGAGCGGCGATTGCTCTGTCAGCTCCGGTCTGGTGTTCATGGATGCCCTGACCCACCTGGAACGTGTTTCCGACCATTGCTCCTCTGTGGCTGTCATGATGCTGGCCCGTGAAAACGACAAGATCCTCCACAACCACTACGAGTACCTCCGGGAGCTTCACGCCGGTACTGACGCCAGCTACCGCATCCAGCGGGAGAAGCGGCATCAGCAGTATATCGAGCCGCTGAACCATATCCAGTGATCCATGCATTTTTAAAGGGCGCCCCGTGTGGGGCGCCCTTTTTGCGCTCAGTAGTACAGAATATCCGAGTAGCAGGGGTAAGGCCAGCAGCTCTGTGCGGTCAGGTATTCCAGCATATCCGCGTCCTTGCGCATGGATTTCATCTGGGGCACGATCACATCCGCGTAATACTGCGCCGCGGCGAGATTTCCCTCAGGCACCGTTTTTAGGTCCGCGGAAAGCTTCACACACTTTTCATACAGGCTGTTACACCGGGTGGAGATCTTCTTTACCAGGATTTTCTCAGCGCCGGGGTCAATGCCCGCTAGCTGCTGCTTGCGCAGAATGGATTCGGCAAGCTCGGAGCTGTACCGCATCCCGGCGGGCAGAATCTGCTGCATCGCCATGTCGATCATGGTCTTTGCCTCAATGCGGATCAGCTTGGAGTAGCTGTCCAGGTGGATCTCGTAGCG
This sequence comes from uncultured Oscillospiraceae bacterium, assembly GCA_964531435.1. Taxonomy (GTDB): domain Bacteria; phylum Bacillota; class Clostridia; order Oscillospirales; family Oscillospiraceae; genus Faecousia. The sequence goes on from CAZHEG010000001.1 coordinate 10,584, forward strand.
GGCCCGGTGCTCTGCTTCGGTGAAAATGCCGTGGCGGGTCATCAGGTCGATATTTTTCTGGTCCACATACCGGGCCATGGCGGAGGGGGTGTCAGGCAGATTGCTCAGCCCCCGCCTTGCGGCTTCTTCCTTCCATTCCCGGGAGTAACCGTTTCCGTTGAAAATGATCCGCTGGTGAGCGGTCAACGTGTCACAGACCAGCTTCTGCAGGGCGATGTCTTTGTCCCCGGCGGCTTCCAGAATGTCAGCAAACCGACCGAGCTCCTCTGCCATAATGGTGTTCAGGGCAATGTTGGGGCCGGCAATGGACTGGGAGGAGCCCAGCATACGGAATTCAAACTTGTTGCCGGTGAAGGCGACAGGGGAGGTGCGGTTCCGGTCGGCGGTGTCCCGGGGGATGGCAGGCATGGAGTCCACGCCGATGTGCATCACACTCTTCTTCGGATCCTCGTAGTCCGTCCCCTTGATGATGGAGTCCACGATGGCTGTCAGCTCTTCGCCCAGGAAGATGGAGATGATGGCCGGGGGCGCTTCATGTCCGCCCAAACGGCAGTCGTTTCCGGCGTAGGCCACGGTGCACCGCAGAAAATCCTGATATTCGTCCACACCCGCGATAAAGGCGGCGAGGAACACCAGAAACTGTGCGTTGTGGCTGGGGGTATTGCCCGGACTGAAAAGGTTCCGCCCCATGTCGGTGCACAGCGACCAGTTGTTGTGCTTGCCGGAGCCGTTGACCCCGTCGAAGGGCTTTTCGTGGAGCAGGCAGACCAGGTCATGCTTTGCCGCGCATTTTTTCATGATCTCCATGATCAGCTGATTGGAGTCGCAGGCATGCCCGGCACCGGAGTACACGGGAGCCAGCTCATGCTGGCAGGGCGCACCCTCGTTGTGCTTTGTTTTGCTCAAAACGCCCAGCCGCCAAAGCTGATCATCCAGGTCCTTCATAAAGGTGGAGACCCGGGTGCGGATCGTTCCGAAATAGTGGTCACCCAGCTCCTGTCCCTTGGGCGGCACCGCGCCGTACAGGGTCCGCCCGGTCAGCCGGAGATCCTCCCGCTGGGCGTAGATGGATTTGGGGATCAGAAAATATTCCTGCTCAGCGCCTACGGAAACCTTCACCCGCTGGGTCTCATTGTCACCCAGCAGCCGCAGCACCCGCAGCGCCTCCCGGCTCACCTCATCCAGGGAGCGGAGCAGGGGCGTTTTCTTGTCCAGAGCTTCTCCCGTGTAGGAGAAGAAGCAGGTGGGGATGTACAGGCTGCCATCCTTTACAAATGCAAACGCGCTGGGATCCCAGGCGGTATAGCCCCGGGCTTCAAAGGTCGCCCGCAGGCCGCCGGAGGGAAAGCTGGAGGCGTCAGGCTCACCCTTGACCAGCTCCCGGCCGGAAAACTCCATGATCACCCTGCCGTCGCCGGTGGGGCTGATAAAGGAGTCGTGCTTCTCTGCGGTGATGCCGGTCATGGGCTGGAACCAGTGGGTATAGTGGGTCGCGCCCTTGCCGATGGCCCAGTTTTTCATCGCCTCGGCGATCTCGTTTGCCGCGTCCAGGGGCAGGGGAGCGCCGCTTTCGATGCAGGCCTTCCAGGCGGAATAAACCTGGGGCGCAAGCTGCTGCTGCATGGTGGCTTCGTTGAATACGTCGCAGCCAAAAATCTCGGGAATGGTGGGATTCATGGTATCTCGTCCTTTCCTTCGGTGGATGAAATAAGCGGCTGATCCGCCTTCTTTATATGAAAATAGTATGTCAAAGCAGGGCAAAATGCAAGTGATAATTTGCGCATGTTCCAAAAATTGGGGATACCGTCACCTTTTTATTGCTTTTTTACCGCCGGTATCATATAATATGCGGTAAATAGACGACATTTCCCTGAAAGGATGGATCACATATGGCAACATACGGATGCCGAAGCAGAGAAGAGCTGCGCATGGAGGCAAAGAAGCTTCTCAGCCGCTACGAGAATCTGAAGCATGAGAACCTGAAGCTGGATATGTCCCGCGGCAAGCCCAGCAAGCTGCAGCTGGACCTGGTCAGTGACCTGCTGACCGTTCTGACGGACCCGGCGGAATGCATCATCGACGGAGAGGACTGCCGCAACTACGGCAATCTGGCCGGTCTGCGCTGCGCCCGGGAGTACTGGGCGGATATGCTGGGCTGCAAGCCGGAGCAGACCTTTGTCGGCGGCAACGCAAGTCTGCACCTGATGCACAATCTCATTGGCTGGGGTTATTCCCACGGCCTGCTGGACAGCCCCCGGCCCTGGAGCAAGGAGAAGAATATCAAGTTCCTTTGCCCCTCTCCCGGCTATGACCGTCATTTCCGCATTACGGAAAGCTTCGGCTTTGAGCTGATCACCGTTCCCATGACTCCCTACGGCCCCGATATGGACACTGTGGAGGAGCTGGTCCAGAACCCCGAGGTGAAGGGCATCTGGTGCGTTCCAAAGTTCTCCAATCCCCAGGGCTACACCTATTCCGACGAGACCATCCAGCGCTTCGCCAACCTGAAGCCTGCGGCTCCTGATTTTGTGATCTGCTGGGATAATGCTTACTGTGTCCACGAGTTTGAGGGGGAATTCCAGCCCTTCCCGGATATCATCTCCCTGTGTGAGCAGGCGGGCCGCCCCAATATGGTCTATGAGTTTGCTTCCACATCCAAGATCACATTCCCCGGCGCGGGTATTTCCGTCATGGCCTCCTCCGAGGCAAACATCGCCTATATGACCAAGCTGATTTCCGCTCAGACCATTTCCTATGACAAGATCAACCAGCTGCGCCATGTGAAGTACCTGAAAAACCGGGAGCATACCATCGAGCTGATGAAGCGCCACGGTGAGATCATGGCCCCCAAGTTCCACATGGTGCTGCATATGCTCCGCGCGGAGCTGACCAACAAGGGCATTGCCCACTGGCACCATCCCAGCGGCGGCTATTTCGTCTGCGTGGCTGCCATGCCCGGCACTGCCCGCCGTACCCTGGAGCTGTGCAGCGCTGCCGGTGTCAAGCTGACGGAGGCCGGTGCCACCTATCCCTACGGCGTGGATCCCCTGGATTCCTACATCCGCATCGCCCCCAGCCTGCCCCCCATTGAGGAGCTGGAGAAGGCCATGCAGGTTTTCTGCACCAGCCTGCGGCTGGCAGCCCTGGAAAAATTCCTGGGCATGACCCTGCTCTGATACCGGAAAGGAGAAAATGATATGACCGATGCCCAAAAGCTGTGCTATGAAAAAAGAGGCCATGTTCTGGTGAAGAACCTGAAGTCCCGCCACTTTGATGCCTATTACTGCGCCACCCGGGAGGAGGCTCTGGCCCAGGCCCTTGCCCTGATCCCGGAGGGCAGTGTGGTGGGCTGGGGCGGTGCCCTGTCCGCCCAGCAGATCGGCCTGATGGACGCGGTGAATGCCGGACCCTATACCGCCATCGACCGGGATAAGCTTTCTACCCGGGAGGAGAAGGAAGCCGCTGCCCGGCAGTGCCTCAGCGCCGATGTGTTCCTGACCGGTGCCAACGGCCTGAGCCTGGACGGTCAGATGGTGAACATCGACGGCACCGGCAACCGGGTCGCCGCCACCATTTTCGGACCGGAAACGGTGCTGGTCATTGCGGGCATGAATAAGGTCGCCGATACCCTGGAGGGTGCCATCACCCGGGCCCGGACGGTCGCGTCCCCCATGAACTGCCAGCGCTTTGCCGGAAAGAGCACTCCCTGTGCGGCCACCGGCTCCTGCGGCGACTGCAAGAGTGAGGACTGCATCTGCAACCAGATCGTCATTACCCGCCATTGCCGCCCCGCCGGCAGAATCAAGTTCATCCTCGTGGGCGAGGATCTTGGGTTTTGAATCGTAACGGCCTGCCGGAGTTTCCGGCAGGCCGATTTTTCAGAAGCACTTTTCATTTCTCTGCTTTTGGCAGTCATTCTTATTTTCGCAGTGGTAGCAAACCTCGGTGGCGGGGTTGTTTTCGCCCCGGAAGAAACGGAGAATATTGTCCACCGTGGTGGCGGCGATGTTTTCCAGCGCCTCCCGGGTCAGGAAAGCCTGGTGAGAGGTGATGATGACATTGGGCATGCCAATGAGCCGGACCAGACGGTCATCCTGAACGATGCTGGCGGAATTGTCCTCGTAGAACACCTCACCCTCCTCCTCGTAAACGTCCAGGCAGGCGGCGCCGATGCGGCCGGACTTCAGTCCGTCGATCAGTGCCTCCGTGTCGATCAGCGCGCCGCGGGAGGTGTTGACGATCACGGCACCGGGCTTCATCATCTTGATGGCCATGCCGTTGATCATGTGGTAGGTCTCATAGGTCAGGGGGCAGTGCAGGGAAATGATATCCGAGGAAGCCAGCAGCTCCGGCAGATCCACATAGGTAAGGCCGCTGTCTGCCGCCGGGAACTTGTCGTAGGCCAGAACGTTCATGCCGAAGCCCTTGCAGATGTCGCAGAAGATCCGTCCGATCTTGCCGGTGCCGATCACGCCAACGGTCTTGCCGTGGAGGTCAAAGCCGGAAAGTCCCGCCAGGGAGAAATTGAATTCCCGGGTGCGGTTGTAGGCCTTGTGGATCTTCCGGTTCACAGCCAGCAGCAGTGCCATGCCGTGCTCCGCCACAGCGTAGGGGGAGTAGGCGGGAACGCGGAACACGTGGATCTTGCCGTAGCAGGCCCGGGTGTCCACATTGTTGAAGCCTGCGCAGCGCAGGGCGATCATTTTCACGCCCAGCTCATGGAGCTTGTTGACAACGGTCTCGTTCAGGGTATCATTAACGAATACACACACCGCGTCAAAGCCTGCCGCCAGGGAAACGGTGTCCTCATTCAGGTGGGTCTCGTAGAATTTGATCTCAATGCCGGTGCCCTGGGCGTAGCGCTCAAAGCCGGGAATATCGTAGGATTTGGTATCAAAAAATGCAACTTTCATTTGGTAACTCCTTCCGTAACTTTCTATCGATAATATTATACTGAATGTGACACGGAATATCAATTGGCAATTGCTACAAAATAATCTTGAATCTATCTTACCCTGATGGTATACTGTTACAAACGGAGTGTGATTTCAATGATCAAAAAAATTCAGGCCCTGATTCGTAAATATTATGATGTCCTGGCCTATCTCTTTTTCGGTGTCCTCACCACGGCGGTGAATTACCTTGTTTACCTGCCTTGCTACAATCTGCTGGGGCTCAGTGCTTCTTTCAGCAATGTGATCGCCTGGGTGGCGGCGGTGGCCTTTGCCTACCTGACCAACAAGCCCTTTGTGTTTAAAAGCCACGACTGGTCCTGGAGGACGGTGGGGCCGGAGCTTGCCAGGTTTGTCGGCTGCCGTGTGGGTTCCGGCGCGCTGGAAACGGCTTTTATTTTCCTGACGGTGGATGTTCTTTCCCTCAACGGAAATATCATGAAGCTCATCACCAGTGTCCTGGTGGTCATTCTCAATTATGTGGGCAGCAAGCTTCTGGTATTTCGGAAAAAGTAAATCAAACGGGCCGCTTCCGCGGCCCAATTTTTATACAAAACATAACCGATTTTTCATAAAAAGTTTCGACTTTTTCAAATACTTATGCTACAATATAATAGAAATTATGCACATTCGGAGGAATTATCATGGCTTTTGTAGAATTTGATAATGTGGGTAAGACTTACACCACAGGCGAGGTGCGGATCAACGCCCTCCACGATGCTTCCTTTACCGTGGAAAAAGGGGAGCTTGTGGTCATTGTAGGTCCCTCCGGTGCGGGCAAGACCACTCTTTTGAATATCCTGGGCGGAATGGATACCCTGTCCACAGGCCGTGTCACCCTGGACGGCCGGGAGATCTCCGGCCTGAACCGGCGCCAGCTGACGGACTACCGCCGTCAGGACGTGGGCTTCGTGTTCCAGTTCTATAACCTGATCGGCAATCTGACCGCCCTTGAAAATGTGGAGCTTGCCAATCAGATCTGCAAGAACCCTCTGGATGCCGAAACAGTGCTGCGCAGCGTGGGTCTGGGGGACCGGATGAAAAATTTCCCCAGCCAGCTTTCCGGCGGCGAGCAGCAGCGGGTTGCCATCGCCCGGGCCCTGGCGAAGAATCCGAAGCTTCTTCTGTGCGATGAACCCACCGGCGCGTTGGACTATCAGACCGGCAAGGCCATTTTGAAAATGCTGCAGGATACCTGCCGCGCCACCGGCATGACGGTCATCATCATCACCCACAATTCCGCCCTGACCGCCATGGCCGACCGGGTCATCAAGGTCCGCAGCGGAACGGTCGTTTCCCAGAAAAAACAGGATGCTCCTGTGGACATTTCGGAGATCGAATGGTAATGAAACGGAACATGATGCGAAAAAACCTGACCCAGACCATCGTGAAGTCTTTGGGGCGGTATCTCGCCATTGTGGCGATCATCGCCCTGGGCTGCTCGATCTTCGTGGGTCTGAAGGTGACGAAAACGGACATGATCGTCACGGGACAGGAATATACCGAGTCCCAGAATATGTTCGATCTGCGGCTTCTGAACACCTACGGCTGGGCCCAGGAGCAGGTGGATGCCGTTCGGGATCTTCCCGGCGTTTCCCATGCCGAGGGAAGCATCTATCTGGATGCCTTTGCCTCCATTGACGGGGACGATGAAAGCGTGTACCGCCTGCAGTCCATTACAGAGGATATCAACAAGGTCTACCTGATGGGAGGCCGTATGCCCAGGACCGCGAATGAATGCCTGGTGGACAGCAAGTACTATGGCGAGGATGACATCGGCCGCACCGTCCTGATCTCCTCCAACAACGATGCCGATACCCTGGACAGCCTGGTTTATCAGGAGTATACCATCGTCGGATACGTCAGCACCCCACTTTACATGGACATGACCCGGGGCAGCACATCCCTGGGCAGCGGCAGCATCGCCACCTACATCTACCTGCCGGCAGATGCCTTCGATGTGGATTACTTCACGGAGATCTATGTCACCCTGCCCGGCCGGTGGGAAATTTATACCGACGCGTATAATGATGCCCTGGATTCCGCGGTGGAGAACATGGAGCTTCAGGTCGAATCCCTGGCCCAGCAGCGCTATACCCAGCTTCTGGCAGACGCGGAGCAGGCCTATGCCGACGGTATCAAAGAATATTCCGACGGACTTGGGGAGTTTGAAACCGGCCGCGCAGACGCTCTGCGGGCCCTGGATGAAGCTCTGGCAGAGCTGAAGGCCGCCCAGGAGGAGCTGAATGAAGGTGTTGCCGCCCTGAAAGACGGCGAAGAGCAGCTGAACGCCGCCCAGACCCAGATCGACGAGGGCCGCGCCCAGCTGGAAGCTGCCGCCCTGGAGCTGGAATACGCCAAATCCGAAGCCTATACCCAGATGGCGGCGGCCTACACCGCTCTGATGGAAAACTACAAGATGGTGACGGAAAATCTGGCTCTCGTCAACAGTGGCCTGACCCAGATCGATGATGGCCTTGCCCAGATCGACGATGGCCTTGCCCAAATCGAGAGCAGCCTGCCCCTTCTGGAGGTCATGGTGAATCTGCTGCAGCTGCAGGTGAAAACCACCCAGAGTGCCCTGGATGCTGCCGTTGCGGCAGGGGATGAGGTCCTGGCAGCCTCGCTGCAGACGGAGCTGGATGAAGCAAATGCCAAGCTGGAGGAATACCGGGGCAACCTGACCCTGGCCCAGAGCACCAAAACCGAATTGGAGGCCACCCGAACCGAGCTGCAGACCCAGCGCAGCGAACTGGTGGCAAATCAGGCCACCCTGACCGCCGCCCTGGAGACCATTGATCTGGGCTTTAAGGAGCTGGAGACCAACCAGAGCATTGCCGAGAACCAGTTTGCCGCCGCACAGGCACAGATCACCGCCGGATATCTGGAGCTGGATGCGGGTCAGGCCGAGCTCGACGCAAACCGCATAGAGCTGGAAGCCGGAAAGGAAGAGCTCGCCGCCGGACAGGCCACCCTGGACGCCGCCTGGGAGGAATACTACCTCGGCAAGGCGGAGGCTTTGGCGGAGCTGGAAAGCGCCGAGGCGGAGCTGGCAGATGCCATGCAGCAGCTGGTTGACGCCCGGGAGACCATCGATTCCATGACGGATCCCACCGTCTACACCATGACCCGCAATACCAATGCCGGCTACCTTGCCCTGGACAGCAACTCCAACATCGTCTCCGGCATTGCCCGGATCATTCCCGTTTTCTTCATGCTCATCGCGGCCCTGGTTTGCATCACCACCATGACCCGCATGGTGGAGGAGGAGCGCACCCAGATCGGCACACTCAAATCTCTGGGCTACTCCAACGGCGCCATCATGGGTAAGTACATCTGGTATTCCGCAACGGCATCCATTATCGGCTGCGTTCTAGGCGTCGCCATTGGCAGCACCTTCTTCCCGAATTTGCTGTGGAATGCCTATGGCATCATCTTTAACATCCGTCCCAATGTTGCCCTGGTGGTGGATTGGGGCCTGAGCCTTGGCGTGTCCTTCGGCTATATCGCCGTTTCCAGCCTTGTGACCTGGTATTGCTGCCGCAGGACCCTGCGTGAGGTCCCCGCGGAGCTGATCCGCCCCAAATCTCCCGACGCGGGCAAGAAGATATTCCTGGAATATCTGCCCTTCTGGAAGAAGCTCAGCTTCCTGAACAAGGTCACCCTTCGCAATGTATTCCGTTACCGCCAGCGGTTCTTGATGATGCTGATCGGCATCGGCGGATGCACCGGCCTGCTGCTCACCGGCTTTGGCCTGGTGGATACCATCGTGGACATTGCGGATATCCAGTTTGAAACCGTCAACCACTTTGATATTGAGGTCTATTTCTCCGAGGGCCAGAGCGAAGCGGACCGGGATGCGTTCCTGGACCGGCTGCAAAGTGAAAATATCGCCTCTGATGCCGGGTTCTTCTATCAGGCCAGTGTGGAGCTGGACTTCGACTCCAAGGTTCGGGATGTGTACCTCATCGCCGCGGATGAGGGGATTCAGGAGTACCTCAGCTTCCGTTATGACGACGAAACACTGAGCCTTCCCGGAGCGGGTGAAGCCCTGGTGTCCGTGGGTGTGGCGGAGGTTCTGGGTATTTCGGTTGGCGATACCATCCAGGTCCGCAATTCCGATCTGGAGTCCTTGACCCTGACGGTGGCGGGCATCTATGAAAACCATGTCTATAACTATGTGGTGGTCTCGCCGGAAACGGTGGAGGAGCAGTGGGGCCGGATCCCCCAGGTCCAGATGGCCTTCCTTATGGTTTACGACGATGTGGATGTCCATGAGGCCGGCGCGGCAATCAGTAAGTTTGACGATGTGATCAACATTACCGTCTGCGAGGATTCTGCCGGAATGGTGGCAAAAATGATGGAGGCGCTGGAGCTGTTGCTGGTGGTGGTTATCCTGGCTGCGGGAGCACTGGGCGCCGTGGTGTTGTATAACCTGACCAATATCAACATCAATGAGCGGATCCGGGAGATCGCCACCATCAAGGTTCTGGGCTTTAATACCGCCGAGACCTCGGCCTATGTGTTCAAGGAAAATATCGTGCTCACCTTCCTGGGTACCGGCTTTGGTATCATCCTCGGCAGGCTATTCCTGGACTTCGTTATGGATAATATCAAGGTGGATATGGTCTGGTTCAAGACACGCCTGACTGTCCCATCCTACATCTATGCCGTGCTCCTGACGCTTCTGTGTGCCCTGCTGGTCAATCTGGTTTTCCGCAGAAAGCTGGACCGCATCAACATGGCGGAGGCCCTCAAATCCGTGGAATAAGGACGTTGCGTTCATTAAAAAATGCCTGCACTTCGGTGCAGGCATTTTTTATCAGCCGTATTTTTCCTTGAGGTAGAGGATGGCCTCCCGGTAACCCTCCAGGCCATGTCCTTTGATGGTCTTTTCGCAGTAGAGCCCGGGGTAGGAGATCTGGCGGAACGCCTCTCTTGCGTCCACATTGGAGATGTGCACCTCCACAGCGGGGATGCTCACGGACTTCAGCGCGTCCAGAATGGCAACGGAGGTATGGGTGTAGGCTGCCGGATTGATGACGATGCCGTCGATGCAGCCGTAGCTTACCTGGATCTTATCCACAATGGCGCCTTCGTGATTGGACTGGAATTGTTCGATCTGCAGCTCCTCTGCGCGGGCCGTTTCTTCAATGAGGGCCAGCAGGTCCGCAAAACTGCTCTTGCCGTAGATGCCCGGCTCCCGGATGCCCAGCATATTGATGTTGGGGCCGTTGATCACCAGAATTTTCATTTCAGCACCTCCAGAATTTGATGAACTGCTTCTTCCGCACTGCCGTTATTGTCAACGGTTTGGTCCGCAAACCGCTGGTACATACCCTTGCGCACCGCATACATATCCGAGAGCCTTCCCGCCTGGGACAGGGGCCGGCCGTCGGTTGGAAGCTTGTCAATGTCCCGCTGCAGCCAGAATATGGTGCCGTTTTGATGCAGGGGCAGATAATTTTCTTCCCGGGTGACACAGCCGCCGCCGGTGGCGATCACCAGGCCCGAACGCTTTCCCAGCTCCCGGAGTACCTGGGTCTCAATGCTGCGGAAGCCTTCCTCACCGTCCCTGGCGAAGATCTCTGGGATCGGCATGCCTGCCGTTTCCTGGATCAGCGCGTCCGCGTCGGCAAACTCCTTGCCAAGCCTGTCCGCCAGCAGCTTTCCCACGGTGGATTTGCCGCAGCCGGGCATACCGATCAGAACGGTGTTCTCCATTTTGGCGCGGAGCATCCCGTGGATCTCCCGGATCTGCCCGTCGGGAAGGGGAGAGCCTGTGAACCACTCGGAGCTTTCCTTCGCCTGGGCAACCAGCATTAGCAGGCCGTTCATGGTCACCAGTCCCCTGGCCTGTGCATCCAGCAGCAGCTGGGTCCGGGCGGGATTGTACACCACATCCAGCACCCCTTCCAGGGCAGGGAATTGCTCCAGCGCCACCGGGGACTGTTCCACGTGGGGGTACATTCCCACCGGGGTGGTGTTGACGATCACGGCGGCATCACGGTGCAGGGTGAGGTTACCGTAGTTGTTTTCGCCGCTGCGGGAGATCACCACCACATTGGCACCCTGCTCCCGCAGGACTGCCACCGCGGTGTTCGATGCGCCGCCGCTGCCCAGCACCAGCACCTTTTTGCCGCTGACCGTCAGGCGGCTTTCCCGAAGCATCATTTCAAAACCGAAACAGTCGGTGTTATGACCGATGAGCTTCCCGTTTCGGCGAACGACGGTATTCACCGCGCCCAGTCTCTGCGCCCGGTCCGACAGCCCGTCCAGGTATGGAATGACCTCTTTTTTGTAGGGAACCGTGACATTTATGCCGGTAAAATCCCCATTTTTCAGAAATTCTCCAACTTCTTCCGGCTCTTTTTCAAACAGCTCATAGCTGTACTGCCCGAGATAGGAGTGAATCAGGGGAGAGTAGCTGTGGCCGAGCTTGCGGCCCAGAAGTCCACATTTCATCACACTACCTCGCTGTAGCTGCCCAGATACTTGAATTCCTCGCACAGCTCGTCCAGCTCACACATCAGCTGAACGAATTCCCCGGAGTAAATGGAGGTATCCAGGTCGAAATAGAACATGAACTCGAATTCCCGGTCAGGGATGGGGCGGGACTCCAGCTTGGTCACATTGATGCCCAGGGTGTAAAGCCGTGCCAGCACCCGGTACAGGGAACCGGGGCGGTGGGGCAGCACCATCATGATGCTGGTCTTGTCAGCTCCGGGGTAGATCTCCAGGTTCTTGCTGATGCAGATGAAGCGGGTGCGGTTGTTGCCCTTGTCCTGAACGGAGGCTGCCAGGCAGGTAAGACCGTACAGCTCCATGCAGCTGCGGCTGGAGAGGGCCGCAATGTCGTTGCGGTGGGAGTCCGCCACCATTTTTGCCGCAACGGCAGTATTTTCCACAGGGATGATCTTCACGCCCTCCAGGCTGCCCAGGAAGCCGGCACACTGGCCGATGGCCTGCTCGTGGGAGTAGATCTCCTTGATGTCGCTGAGCTTCGTTCCGGGGTTCACCAGCAGATTGTGGTCGATCTTCAGCCGGAAGGTGCGGACGATGGAGAAATTATGCTGGATCATCAGGTCGTAAACCTTTTTAACGGAGCCGGCGGTGGAGTTTTCGATGGGCAGGATGCCGTAGGTGCAAAGACCCTGATCGATGGCGTTGAACACACCCTCAAAGTTTTTGAAGTACATGATGAAGGGATTCTTGAAGATCTTTTCGCAGGCGATCTGGGAATAGGCTCCCTCCACACCTTGGCAGGCCACCATGGCATTCTGGGGGAAGAGCTTGGGAGTGTGCTCGATGGCAGATTCGATCTGCCGGTGCAGGGGGGTGGAAATATCATTGCGCTTGGACTGGTAGCTTCGGCTCAGCTCAAAGATCATGGAGTACAGCACCCGGGCGTAATTGCCCATTTCGTCGCCGGCCTTTTCGGATACGTCCCGCAGGATCTCCCGCTCCCGGGCGGGGACCAGGATGGGCAGATCGTGTTGTTTTTTGTAATCTGCTACCCGGGCGGATACCTCCATCCGCTTCACAAACAGGCGAACCAGTTCGTCATCAATTTCATCGATTTCTTTTCGAAGGTCTTTGATATCCATGTCACTTTCTCCTGTTTGTTTGGGTATTACCCAGAATGGTGTCAAAAATCGCGATGGCGGCGGCTGCTTCCACCACAGGCACTGCCCGGGGGACGATGCAGGGGTCATGCCGGCCCTTGACGGCGAGGGTCTGCTCCTCCATGCGGGAGAGGGAAATGCTCTGCTGGGGAACGGAGATGGAGGGCGTGGGCTTGAAGGCCGCCCGGAAGATGACGCTCATTCCGTTGGTGATGCCGCCGAGGATGCCGCCTGAATGGTTTGTTTTCGTCAAAAGCTGACCGTCCTTGACACAATAGGCATCATTATTGACACTTCCCGGCAAAGCCGCGGCATCCATTCCGGCACCGAATTCGACACCCTTCACCGCCGGAATACCAAAAACGATCTGGGCGATCTTGCTCTCAATACCGCCGAACATGGGCTCGCCGATGCCAGCGGGAAGGCCGGTGACGGCACATTCGACGGTGCCGCCGACACTGTCCCCGGCTTGACGGGCCTGGGCGATGACCTCACGCATTTTCAGGCCCGCGGCGGGGGAGAGGACGGGAAATTCATCTCCCACCAGATCGGTTTCCGGAGCAACAGGATCGAACCGGTCATCCTGAACATCCGCGATGGAAGAAATATGAGCGCTGATCTCAATGCCCATTTCCGCAAGCCACTGCTTGCACAGTCCGCCGGCGATGCACAGAGGTGCCGTCAGCCGTCCGGAGAAGTGACCGCCGCCGGCAGCATCCTGAAAGCCGCCGTATTTGATTTGGGCCGTATAGTCGGCGTGGCCGGGCCGGGGACAGTCCTTCAGGTTCTCGTAGTCGCCGGAGCGGGTATTTTTGTTGTAGATGACGGCTGCGATGGGGGCGCCGCAGGTGAAGCCATCCAGGATTCCCCCTAAAAATTCGGGGCGGTCCTCCTCTTTTCGAGGGGTTGACCAATCATTCTGCCCCGGCGCGCGGCGGTTCAGGAAGGTCTGCAGTTCCTCCGGGTCAACAGGGAGCCCCGCGGGAATGCCGTCCAGCGTCATGCCGATGGCGGGGCCGTGGGACTGGCCGAAGATGCTGAGTTTTAAATTATCACCGTAGGTCGAGCTCATAATTACCTCCCAAAGCAGCATATTCATCCCAGAAGCCGGGATAGGATTTATTCACGCACTGTGCGCCGGTGATGGACACCGGCTCCTTGCAAACCGTTGCGGCGATGGCAGCGGACATGGCGATGCGGTGATCGTTGCAGGCATCCACCCTGCCACCCAGCAGTCCGGTGGCGTATACCGTGAGGGTATCGTCTGTTGCTTCCGCTTTGCCGCCCAAAGCATCGATCATGGCGATGGTGGAGGCCACACGGTCCGATTCCTTCAGCCGCAGACGCTGGATATCCGTAAACACAGCGCCGCCGGAAACCGATGCAACTACGGACAAAACCGGCACCAGATCGGGAATATCCGACACGGATTCGACGATTTTTTCCGGGAGCTTTTGCAGCAGATCAGCAATTTTTCGGTCTCCCTGGGGGCTTTTTGGGTCCAGTTGCATCACGCCAATTTCACTTCCCAGGGCTTTTGCCGCCAGCCAGAAGGCACCGTTGCTCCAGTCGCCCTCCACCTGGATGCTGCCGGGGGAGTGGTAGCGGGGCGCGCCGAAGAGGGACATGGCCTTTTTGGTCATATCGATGTAGGGCCTTGACTCGATCTTGCCCGTAACCTCCAATTGGGTTTCACCGGGGATAAGGGACAGGGCGAACAGAAGGCCTGTGATATACTGGCTGGAAACGCCGCCGTCGATGCTGTAATGGCCTGGCTGCAGCTTTCCGGTGCAGCGGATGGTATCCTGGGTAGGACGGGTCAGGGTGCAGCCCATCCGCTCCATCTCTTCCCACAGGGGGGACAGGGGGCGCTGGGGGAGCCGGCCCTCCATGCGGAAGGTGGCATCCACACCCAAGGCGCCCGCGATGGGCAGCATAAAGCGCAGGGTGGAACCGCTTTCACAGCAATTGAGGGTTGCCCGGGCGGGAACCTGGGCCAATGGCTTTACGGCGTAGCCCCAGCTGTGCCGCAGGATGGACGCACCCAGGGCATTCAGGCAGTCCACCGTTGCCTCGATATCCCGGTTGGTTTGGGAGCAGAGAAGCTCCGTTTCGTTGTCGGAAAGGGCCGCGCAGATCAGCAGGCGGTGGGCCTGGGATTTGGAGGGGATGACATTGACGGTGCCCCGGAGCTTCCCGGGCCGGATGGTAATGTCCATATCAAAGACCTTCTTCAATAAAGGATTTCAGCGTTTCTATGGGGGTGGGAACAATGTCGCAGCAGCCGATCCGGCGGGGAACGATCAGCTTTACCGTGCCGCCGCTGCGCTTTTTATCGGAAAGGGTGTAGTTGTAGATGTCCTCCGGGGGATAATCCGTGGTGACAGGAAGGCCAAAGGCTTCGAGGCAGGAGATGATCCGCGGGCTGTCGGGGCAACCGGATGCCCGGGCCACGATGGCCATGCCGATGGCGACGGATTTGCCATGGGACAATGTGAAATTGCTGCGGGCCTCCACACCGTGTCCGATGGTGTGGCCCAGATTCAGCTTCATCCGCGCTCCGGTGTCGAATTCGTCCTCCATCACAACCTGCCGTTTCAGATCCACACAGCGGGCGATGACGGTTTCCCGGTCAAAGCCGAGGCCGTCCCGCTCCAGGGTGGCAAACAGGTCGGGATCATACAGAACGCCGTATTTGATCACCTCGGCGCAGCCGTCACGGAAAATTTCAACAGGCAGGGATCGGAGGGTATCGGTGTCGCAGAGCACCAGGCTTGGCTGGCAGAAGGCACCGCAAAGATTTTTGCCCGCGGGCAGGTCGATGGCGGTCTTTCCGCCGACGGAGGAATCCACAGCCGCCAGAAGGGTGGTGGGCAGCTGGATAAAGCGGATGCCCCGCAGGAAGGTGGCGGCGGCAAACCCGGCAAGATCACCCACAACGCCGCCGCCCAGGGCCACGATGAGGTCGGTGCGGGTCAGGTGGCTGACAGCCAGATGGTTCATAAGGCTGAGGTAGGTGCTGCCGTTTTTGCTCTCTTCTCCGGCAGGGAAAACAAAGGAAACCACGGAAAATCCGGCGTTTTCCAAACTATCCTGCACAGTTTTGCCGTAGAGGGGCCACACGGTGGTCTCGCTGACGATGCAAACGGACTTGGCGCCGCCCAGGGCTGATGCTTCCATGCCCACCGTAGAAAGCAGGCCGGAGCCGATCTTGACGGCATATTGCTTTGAGGCGTTTACAGTTACGGTTTTCATCCGTCAACCTCCTCCTTGCGGCGCTTGCCTTCCTCCAGAAGGGCGGTAAGAGTTTCCAGATCATCGGCAGCGATGGCATCCCGGTAAGCGGTAAGGCTTTCGATATAGGTATCCAGCTCGCTGAGGGTAAAGTCTTTATTTTCCATAAACAGCTCTGCCCACATGGGAGCGTTGAGCCAGGCGACTCTTGTCAGGTCCCGGTAGCTTCCGGCGGAAAATCCTTTGTGGGAGGACGCGGTGGGGGACTTGATAAAGGCGTTGCTGAGGATATGGGGCATTTGGGATGTGAAGGCGATCATGCGGTCATGCTCCTCGGCGGTGGTGACGGAAAAGGTGCCGAATTCACAGGGGGCGAGGGCATCCTTCACCCGCTGCAGCAGGTGGATATCGTCAAAAACCGGGGGGACAAGGACCATGGGCTGCCCACGAAACAGATTGGCGCGGCTGTACTTAAAGCCGGAAAACTGGGAGCCTGCCATGGGGTGACCGCCCACAAAGGTAAAGCCATGTTTTTCAGCCACCGGAAAGCAGCGGCGGCAGATCTCCCGCTTGATGCCGCAGCAGTCCAGCACCAGGGCGGTGGGGGAAATGAAGGGAGCGTTTTCTTCCAGCCAGGACGCGCTGCCGTCGGGATAGATGGCAAGAAGCAGCAGGTCGCATTGGGGGATGATGTCCCGGTCCAGCTTGCCGTGGACCGCCCCTGCCAGCATGGCAAAGGAGAGCATGCTCTCGTCCCGCTCGGCGGCGTAAACGGTGTGACCCGCCAGGGCATAGGCCCGGGCCAGGGAACCGCCGATGAGGCCAAGGCCTAAAATACCGACCTTCATCCGATCACCTCCCGGACCCTGCGCATCCGCTCTGCCAGCTCATCAAACTGGGCGGGGGTCAGGGACTGGGCACCGTCACAGAGGGCACAGGCGGGGTTGTTGTGGACCTCCACCATGATACCGTCAGCTCCGGCCGCGGCGGCCGCGACGGCCATGGGGGGCACAAGGGATGCCCGGCCGGTGGCATGGCTGGGATCCACCACCACGGGGAGGTGGCTCAGCTCATGGAGAACGGCGACGGCGGAAATATCCAGGGTATTGCGGGTGTAGGTCTCAAAGGTGCGGATGCCCCGCTCACAGAGGATGACCTGCTCGTTGCCCTCGCTCATGATATATTCGGCGCTCATCAGCAGCTCCTGGAAGGTATTGGCAAGGCCCCGCTTCAGCAAAATGGGCTTCTGGGTCTTGCCCAGCTCCTTCAGCAGGTCAAAGTTCTGCATATTCCGGGCACCAACCTGGATGATATCCACATCCTCGAAAAGGGGAAGATCGTTGATATTCATGATCTCGGTGATGATGGGAAGGCCGGTGTCCCGCTTGGCTTCCAGCAGCAGCCGGATGCCAGCATCCTTCATGCCCTGGAAGGCGTAGGGGGAGGTGCGGGGCTTGAAGGCGCCGCCCCGGAGAATGTGGGCGCCGGAGGCCTTGACGGAGCGGGCAACCTCCAGAATCTGCTCCTCGGATTCTACGGAGCAGGGGCCCGCGATCATGGCAAAGTGACCGCCGCCGATCTTGACGCCGCCTGCTTCCACCACGGTGTCATTGGGGTGGAACTTTCGGTTGGCCTGCTTGAAGGGCTCGGACACCCGCTTGACGGAATCCACGATCTCCAGGCTGCGCAGCAGCTCCATGTCCACACGGCTGGTATCGCCGATGAGACCCAAAATGGTGATCTCCTGGCCCTGGGACAGGTGGACATCCAGGTTCATATTCCGCAGCCATGCCACCAGGTGCTCGGTCTGGGTGGGGGTAGTGCCCCGCTTCAAAATTGCGATCATAATCAATCAACTCCTAAAAAAGAAATGCCGCACATGATTTGTGCGGCACATGTAAATGTATGTCAGCTGAAACTGATCTGCTTGCAGCACAAAAATCTATTACTTTTTTTCGGTAAAAAAGTAATAGCTGCTAAAGTAAAACTGTGCGGCAGAAGCGGTGAAAACCATAATGGGCCTCCATTTATCAGTAGCTAATGGCAGTATACCACGGTTTTTGCGGCATTGCAAGGGTATTTTCGGGAAAAACGGGGAAAAAGGTGAAACTATCGGAATCGTTTGGAAAAATTGAGGGCGAAAATTTGTTTAGAAATGTGTAGACGAATGCGAACGGATGTGCTATAATTGCAGAAAAGGAGGGGATCATATGGAGGATTATCTGAAGGAGCTGAACCCGCAGCAGCTGGAGGCAGCGACCACCACGGAAGGATATGTGCGGGTGGTGGCGGGGGCCGGATCGGGAAAGACGAAAACCCTGACGGCCCGGTATATGTACCTGGTGGAGCAGCTGGGCATATCCACAGCCAACATACTCTGCGTTACCTTTACCAACAAGGCGGCAGCGGAAATGAAAAAGCGGATCCGGATGCGGCTGCCGGATATGGATCTGGGGATGATCTGCACATTCCACGGCTTCTGCGTGCGGCTGTTGAAGGAGGACTGCCATGTGGTGCAGTACCCCAAGGCTTTCCTGGTGCTGGACGAGGAGGACAAGGAGAGCATGCTGAGGACCGTTTTTGAGGATCTGGGCATCACCTCCCGGGATATGACCATCAAGGAGGCGGTGGATTACATCGGCTGGAGAAAGGGCGGACGGGGCTACGTAAAGACCCTCATTGACCCGGATCTGGAGCGGCTGCGCCGGCTTCAGGACAGCGCCTCCACCCTGAAGGACAAGGTGCTTTACCGCTACTTTTACGAGCAGCGGAAGAATTTTGGGCTGGATTTTGACGATCTGGTCTATTTTACCCTGTACATTCTGCAGCATGACAGGAACGTGCGGGAAAAATGGCAGCAGCGGCTGGAATATCTGATGGTGGATGAATTTCAGGACATCGACAAGGACCAGTATGAGCTGGCGGATATCCTCAGCGGCTACCACAGGAACCTTTTTGTGGTGGGGGACCCGGACCAGACCATCTATACCTGGCGTGGGGCGGATGTGAAATTCATTCTGGAATTTGACAGCCGGCACGAAAATGTCAGGACGATCTATTTAAATACCAATTACCGCTCGGTGCCACAAATTCTTGCGGCATCCAATGCCCTCATCTCCAAAAACCGGGACAGGCTGGAAAAGCAGCTGAGCGCGGTGCGGCCCGATGCGGCGAAGCCCCTGTATTTTCACGGAAAGACCGGGCAGCTGGAAGCCCAGTGGATCACGGCCCAGATGCGGGCCATGCACGAGGGCGGCAGAAGCTATTCCCAGATGGCGGTGCTGTACCGGGCACACTATGTGTCGAGAACCGTGGAGGAGGCTTTGATCAAAAACAAGATCCCCTATGTGCTCTATTCCGGCGTGGAGTTTTACAAGCGGAAGGAGATCAAGGATATTCTGTGCTATCTGCGGATGATCTATGCGGGGGACGACGTCAGCTTCCTGCGGACGGTGAATGAGCCCCGGCGGGGCATCGGCAGGACCCGCATCGCCGCGCTGAAGGAATACGCGGAGGGGCACGGCTGCCAGCTCTATGAAGCGCTGACCGCAAATCTGGAGACAGAGCTCTTCCGCCGGAGCAAGGCACGGGACTATGTGCGGCTCATTGAGAAGTACCGGGCGATTTTCGACAGCCTGGAGCTGACGGAATTGCTGACGGGGGTACTCAGCGAAAGCGGATATGAGGCGATGCTCCGCTCCAACGGAGAAGAGGAACGGCTTGACAATCTGGCGGAACTAAAGCAGGCCATCTATGAATTCTCCCGGACGGCAGGGGAGGCGGTGAGCCTTGGAAACTACCTGGATCACGCGGCCCTGTTTACCAACATGGATACCGGGGAGAAAGCCCAGGCTGCCAAGCTGATGACGGTCCACTCCGCCAAGGGCCTGGAATTCCCGGTGGTATTCCTCTGCGGGCTGTCCGAGGGGATATTCCCCGGCAGGCGGGCGGACACCCGGGAGAAAATGGAGGAGGAGCGGCGGCTCGCCTACGTGGCATTCACCCGGGCGAAGGACCGGCTGTTCCTGTCCGACGCGGCAGGCACCGGCTTTGACGGCTCCTTCCGTTATCCCAGCCGATTTGTGTTCAACGCGGGGGAGGAGAATATTGACTATGCCGTGCCCATGGATCCGGAGCTGAAGGAAAAGACCATGGCCCGCACCGGGGAAACGGAGCGGCCCCAGGGGGAGCCCGGGGCGGACAAGGCCGTCGGAAAGCGGGTGCGCCACGGCGTTTTCGGGGAGGGGACCGTGATCGGTGTGCCCCGGGACGGACAGGGCATGATCGTGCAGTTTGATACCATGGTCACGCCCCGGACCTTTGGCCCCGGGGCAAAGCTGGAGATCCTGGCGGGGGTTGGGGCATATTGACTTTCCACATCCCTTTTGATACAATGACAGAAAACAAAAGGGGGCCTGGGAATGGCACTGTTCAAAAATAAAATATTTCTCGGGGCGGCATACATCGTGGCACTGGTGGCGGTGCTGCTGTATGCCTGGGACACTGTAAAGCCCCAGGAGTCTCCCGGAGAAACGGAACAAACAGAGCCCCAGTGGCCCGGCTACGGAACCGGACAGTACGAATATTATTACAGTGAAGAGGATCCAAGCAGAGTCTGGGAGGAGGATACGCTTTACCTGATCGATACCCTGCTGACGGAACACCCTGTTTTCTGCGATGAGAGATTCGTTGTGTATACGGGCTATGTGTCGGAAGGAGCAGGGGAAACCGAGTACTCCAATCGGCTGTTTGATGCCGGGAAGCAGGCAAAGCTGATCGCCGCGGCGAATGATCTGATTCCAAGGCTTTCGACCCTGAAAGAGGAACAGATCGTCATGGAGCTGCAGAGACTGATGGCGATTGCCGGGGATTCCTACACCAAGTTTTACGTGGATCTGGATCAGCGGTTCCCCCTGATGCTGCAGCCGATCTATGACGGAAATGCGGTATCTTTTTATGTGGTAACAGTACCCGCCGGGCAGGAGGAGCTGCTGTACAGCAGGCTGACTGCCATCAACGGCATCCCCATCGCAGAGGTGGCGAGCAGGCTGACTTACTACATTTCGGGGAGCAATGTTCACTATAAGATCTACATGATGTCAAACCCTCTCACCGCATGCTGGCTGCTTCAGACCCTGCCGCTGGTGGGAATTGGAGCCATGGAGCCGGGGGAGACCTCGGCGGAGCTGACCTTTGAAACAGACGGCAGTACGGTGATCCGCACCTTCGAAGCAGCAACCAAGGCGGAGCGGGCGGAAATGGATCTGGTGAAAAAAACAAAAACAAATATGGATTGGCTTTCTTACCGGGATATGCCCGACGACAACCTTTGGCTGGAATGTCTGGAGGAGGAAAACG
The DNA here is from genome assembly GCA_964531435.1 of uncultured Oscillospiraceae bacterium. Classification (GTDB taxonomy): domain Bacteria; phylum Bacillota; class Clostridia; order Oscillospirales; family Oscillospiraceae; genus Faecousia. The sequence goes on from CAZHEG010000001.1 coordinate 31,753, forward strand.
CGGTATATATGCGCATCATTGCACTGATGGACAATGAAAGCCTTCGTTTCAGCACATTCCTGCCCATGGGGGCAAAGGCGGTTGAAACCGCAGGGGAAGGGTGTAAGCTGATCATCGACCTGCGGGATTGCTTCAATGGATATGCTTTTGAATCCCAGATATACACATTCGCGAACCGAATCGATCAGGCATCGCCGGCGGGTGTATACATCCTTGTGGATGGCGGAACGGGTGCGGCAGGTCTGGCGGCGGCGTACCGGCTGAAGTGTAATATTTCCGGCGCACAGATCGTCGGCGCGCCCACAGGAGAGGGACTGGTGAGTTTGGGGGATCTTGTGGACTACAAGCTCCCTAATTCAGGGCTAAGCTTCTGCATTCGCACCAGCGGATTCTGTTTGGCGGATGGAACTGGCGAGGATATGCTGACGCCGGATATCCTGGTGCACCAGACACTGGAGGATATGAAGAATGGAACGGATACCATGCTGCAATATGTTCTGGATCTGGAGCCGTAAAAGAGAATAACAGAAGGCCCTCCCGGTTTGGGAGGGCCTTTTGGTTAGGTCACGGTGAATGCCATGGGGGCATCCATGATGTACATGCCGTTCAGGTAGATCTCAACGGTGTAGCTGCCGGGGGCGGCGGGAAGCTCCGGGAGCTCCAGCTCGCAGTAGCCCTTGTACCACATCCGGGTCCAGGTCTCACTGGAATACTGGACACTGACGGGGCAGCCGTTCTCGTCACGGATGACGAACATGGTGGTGATCACATCCGGGGAGGTGACATACTCGGCGTTCAGGCGAAGGACGAAGGCGGCGTTCTGACCGGCGGTGAAGTCGGTGGTGTAGGCGCTGTTTTTCACGTCCTTCCAGGTCCAGTCGGCCTTGTCAGGGGTGATGCACATCTTCACGATGAAATTCTGGGCGCTGACGGTGTAGCCGGAGAAGGCCTGGGCGGCGGGGACGGTATACTGGGCGGTGACCGGGTATACCGTGACATCCTCGGGCATGATGAAGGAGAAATCATAGGTGGCACCGGGGATCAGGGAGCCGACGGTGCAGGTGTTCTTTTCGCACACCACCTGGATGGGGGTGCCGCCGTCAACGGTGTAGCTGAGGATCCAGCCGCCCTCGGGGACGGTGCCCTCGTAATTCCAGGTCAGCAGAAGCTCATCCGGGTTGGAATGGTCCACCAGGATATCCTTGAAGGTGACGGAATTCGCGGTGATGGAGGTGGACTTGCCCACGATCATGCCCTCGGCCTTGACCTCAACGGTGTAATCCTGGGAGATATCCAGACCCTCGATGGCGATGGAGGGCTCGGAAACCACGAAGGTCCCAACATAGCCGGAGCTGTTGCTGCTGCACCGGACGGTCCAGGAGCTGACGGATACGCCTTCGGGTGCGGACCAATCGGCGATGAGGGCGCCGCCGTCGAAGCCGTGAATGGTCAGGTTCTGGGCGTAGATCACATTGGTGGCGGTGAAGTCCATGGAAGTGTCGCCAACCAGGTACAGGTCATCCTGGGGCACCAGGCGGAAAGAGTAGGTCTTGCCGGGAGTCAGGCCGCGGATGTTTGCCATGTGGCTGCACTGGACGGACTTTTCTTCCTCGCCCTCGGTGCTGTAATAGACATACCAGAGCTCGCTGTCGGGGCCCTGAACGGAGAAGTTGAGGATCACGGAGCCATCGGTATCGCCGGCGATGATGGAATAATTGATGATCTCGGTGCGGGCGGCGGTGGTGATGGAGCCGGTGGTCTCGCCGGTCAGCTTGTGGGTTCCGCTGATGACCACGCTGATGCGGTAGGTGGTGCCGGAGGAAAGGGAGGTGAAGGTGGCAGTATTATCCGTGACGCTCTGGGTGAGCCGGTTGCCGTAGGTGTCGGTGCAGTAGACGGTCAGCAGGGTATTGTCGATTTCCGTATCCAGGGTGACGGTGAGCCAATCTTCGTCGGTGGTGACAGTGACAGATTCGATATGCTGCAGGTATTCGGTATTGTAGTAGTGGTAGCCGCCGAGGCCGGCCAGAAGCAGTGCCAGCAGGAGCGACAGAACTCCGATGAGCACACCCAGCTTTTTGCGGGATTTCTTTGTATGGATAACAGGGGTGGGAGCGGGGATCCGGATCTCCTCGGGAACGGGTTCGGCGGGAGCGGGTTCCGGTTCTGTCTCCGGCTCAGTCTCGGGTTCCGGTTCGGGCTCGGGCTCGGGTTCGGGCTCCGGCAGAATGGGCTCGGGCATGGGGACCTCGATGGCCTCGGGAGCCACCACAGGGCCGGGAAGCTCGTGGGCGATGAGATCGTCAGCCTGTGCAAGCATTTCGGAAACCTCGTCGGTGACGTCGCCCTCGGGCAGGTCATCGGGAATGACGGTGTCAAAGAGGAAGCCCTCGATGCTGATCTGATCCGGGTCGCCGGAGGTTTCCTCAGCGGGCTGCTCTTCGGCGGGAGTTTCCTCCACAGGTTCTTCTGTGGGGGGTTCCTCTGCAGGGAATTCTTCGGCAAGAATATCTTCGATGCTTACCGCCGGAACAGGCTCTTCGGTGGCAGGTTCCTCCACAATGGGTTCTTCAGCAGGAGTTTTTTCGATGGGTTCCTCCACAATAGGCTCTTCGATGGGAGTATCTTCGACAGGTTCCTCCACAATAGGCTCTTCGGCGGGAGTTTCTTCGACAGGTTCCTCCACGGCGGGTTCCCCGGTGGGGATCTCTTCCGCAGGCTTCTGGGGAGCGGGCTCCTCCACGGGAATGGGGACGATGGGGGTATCGTTGACGGTATTGCGCTGCAGATAGCCAACCAATGCCTGTCCCATCTCCTGGGGATCCTGCCAGCGGTCAGCGGGGTCAGCGGCACAGGCCTTCAGGATGATGGCGCTCATTTCATTATCGGCATAGGCAGGAGCGGGAAGCTCTTCCGCACCCTCGGGCAGGATGCCGCCGTTGTAGGCCTGGTACAGCACCATGCCCGCGGCGTAGATATCCAGGGTGGTATTCAGCGAGGAGTAGGCATCGGTGATCTCAGGCGCGGTGTAAGCACTGCGGTACTTATCCGGGAGAGAGGCATACTTCAAAGACGACATTTTGACAAAGCCCAGATCGCCGATGAGGAAGCCGCGGCTGTCGGAAAGGACGATGTTTTCCGGACGCAGGTCCACATAGAGGTAGCCGTTGCGGCGGCTGAGGGAAAGGGCGGCACACAGGTCCAGGCCCAGATTGACGGCGGAAAGGTGGGTCATGCTGTTTTTGCGGAGGTACCGCTCCAGGGTCATGACATAGTTACCCAGCAGATAAACATCATAGCCGGTGCCGTCCTCCATGGGCTCCAGCTGCCAGGATTCGTAGGACCAGAAGCCCTCCAGGCCGGACAGCTTCTTCAGCAGCTTTGCTTCGCTGACAGTCTCATCCGCCAGTTCCTGAAAGTAACGCAGGGCCGATTCCCGGTCAGAATAGGCACCGCTGAGGAGCAGCGCGTCCATCTGGCGTGCATTGGCGGGGAAGGAAATGATCTTAACGATGTATTTTTGGTCGGTGTCCTTCAGAATGGCAGGGCAGCAGCGGATTCCGTGACGGTCCGTGATGGGGTCGCCCATAATGTGATTGGCAAGAAGAGGTAAAATAAGCTTTGGCTCAGACATATCCTCGCCTCCTTGAGTAAATCGTTCTATCTTAATATGATATATGAAAAATGGGAAAATTGCAATAACATTTCCTGTTGTTTCCTGTAAAAATAAGTTGTTTCCTGTTCGACATAAATTTGTATCTGTTTTGTAATTGCAATCGGGGTCGGACTATGTTATAATAGCGAAAACATTGGCGGCGGAGCCGCCGGATGGGAGGAAAACATGAGTAAGGTTATTTGTGACGTCTGCGGCACGGCTTATCCCGAAACCGCCAGCCAGTGCCCCATCTGTGCCAGTGCCAGAAATTCCGGAAGTCAGACCGCTGCGGGAGAGACCATTGCCAGCGGCTATGTCCATACAAAAGGCGGCCACTTCAGCAAGAAGAATGTCCGCAAGAGAAATAAGGGCCAGTCTGCCCCCAAGAAGCGCAGCAATCCTAAGCCTGCAAGAGAAAAGGAGGACAGCAATGGCAGCAATACCGGCCTGATCGTTGTTGTGGTGCTCCTGCTGCTGGCCATTGCGGCGGTGCTGATCTATATCGGTATTCATTACTTCGGCGGCGGGGAAGAAAATCCTGATACCACTACCACTGCTCCTGCGCAATCCGAAGAGACCACGGTTCCTGATGAAACAGAGTCTTCTGAACCCGTGATCGAGTGTGAGGGCATTGAGCTTTCCGGCATCATCGTGGAGCTGACTGCCGAGGGTGAGAGCTGGCAGATCACTGTCCATGTGACCCCCGAGGACACCACCGAGGAGCTGGTATTCACCAGTGCCGATGAGTCCATTGCTACCG
>CAZHEG010000002.1:0-31796 GCA_964531435.1 uncultured Oscillospiraceae bacterium
GATGTGCAATCAGGCCCGGCGGGTGCTGAACGTCCTGGACAGGATCCCGGAAAATTCATTGATAAAACCGTAGCAAAAGAAGGGCGCGTTGAAAAAACGCGCCCTTGATGCATTTTATGGCTCAGTACCGCAGCTGGGACAGGCGGTCAACCAGTGCTTCGATCTTTTGAGGGGTCATCCCGAGGAAGAACGCGTTGCTCAGCTCCCGGAAGGTCTGTGTGGTAAATTCCCGGTTGCTTTCTTTCAAGACGCCGAACAGCGCGGGTGCTTCCTGCAGCAAAATCCCCTGCGCCGCTTCATCCTCCGCAAGAGCTCCAAGCCGGGTATCCAGGGAGTATACCGCGCGGTAGTCCCGGTCGGGCATATAGGCAAAGTCATAGCTTCCGGCGGTGAGGGTAAGGCTTTCCTTTCCTCTGCGGGGCAGGGTTACCTCCGCGCTGCAGCCGAAGGGGATCTCCAGATGCACAGACAGTTCACCATTCTCACAGATGTGCCAATTGGACACGAATTTGCCGGAGACGGTTTCCAGGGTGCATTCCATATGGCCCAGCCGGATATCGGGCTTGGGCGCGATCACCGTGGTGCGGAAGCCCTGCCTGCCCGGGCGCAGACCTGCCAGATGTCCATAGACGTATTCCATGACGGAGCCGTAGGCGTAGTGGTTCAGGCTGTTCATGCCGGTGCCGGAGCAGGTTCCGTCGGGCAGCAGACTGTTCCAGCGCTCCCAGATGGTGGTGGCACCAAGCTCCACGCAGTACATCCAGCCGGGGAAGCCCTTCTGAAGCAGCAGATCGCAGGCCAGATCCTCCATACCGTGCTCGGCGAGGACACTGCACATCAGGGGCGCGCCCGCAAAGCCGCAGCGGATCTCAAAGCCGTCGAAGCGCATGCGGCGCATAAACTGCTTGATCAGCACATCCTTATCCCGCCACAGGCCAAACTTCAGGGCGGTGATGTATGCTGCCTGGGTATCCACGCTGAGCCGCCCGGAGGCGGTGAAGTAGGTATCCAGCACCGCGCTGCGGATGTTCTCGGCAAGGGCTGCGTAATTTTTCGCATCCTCCCCATAGCCCAGCCGTTGGGCAAATTCAGCCACGATCCGGGCGCTGTTCATCCAGTAGATGCTGCCAAGATACGTATCATCCGTACCGCCCTTGAAGCTTTGGGTGGTGACACCGTCCAGGGCCAGCCAGTCGCCCAGCTGGTCGATACCATAAAGGTAATTGTGGGACTGGGCCGCCACGTAATCCACCCAGTCCTTCATCATGGGATAGTAGGACGCGATCTCATCCAGACTGCCGGAGAACCGGAGCAGGGTTTCCGGGATGATGGTGGCCGCGTCGCCCCAGATGGCGCAGGAAATAAAGCCGGGAGACCGGGGCAGGCAGGTGGCGATGCCGCCGCCGTTGTCCTGCTGATCCAGCCGGAGGAAATTCAGGAAGCTTCGGTAAAATGCCCGGCAGTCCATATTGTAGCAGGCAGTGGGGGAAAAGACCTGAGCATCACCCGTCCAGCCCAGACGCTCATCCCGCTGGGGGCAGTCGGTGGGAATGGAGAGGAAATTGCTCCGCTGACCCCAGAGGACATTCTCGTAGAGCCGGTTTAACAGTTTGTTTCCGGTGGTTAAATATCCTGTGCGGTCAAGCTGGGTGTGCAGTACGGGACTTTCAAAATCCCCGGGGTTCAATTCTCCGGGCCAGCCGGTGACGCGGACATAGCGGAAGCCGAAGAAGGTGAAGCTCTGGCAGACCCTTTCGGCGATGCCGCTGCTGCGGTAAGTAAAGCCACCCAAAGCGGAGCGGTAATTGTCATTATAGAAGTTACCCTGCTGCAGCACCTCGCCGAAATCAAAGTGAATTTCAGTCCCTTTGGGCAGATCAGCCTTGAAACGGAGCAGGCCGGTATGGTTCTGCCCAAAATCCAGCACTGTTTCCCCGGCGGGGGTATGAATGACCTCTGCCACATTCAGGCACATGGATTCCACAACAGGGGGGTTCAGCCGCTCCCGGACAGCCAGAGGTGCGGAGATCACCCGGACGGGGCGGGACGCATTTTCTTCATTTTCGTGGGCAAGTCTGTCCAGGATCTCGCCGTCGTAAATGCCGTTGGATGCGGAAATATCGCTGTCCTTCCAGCGCCAGTTTTCGTCGGTAATGAAAATTTGGGTACTGCCGTCGGTAAATTGCAAATGAAGCTCCGCCAGCAGGGCGTACCGGTCACCGTAAGGCTTATGCTCCAGACCAAAGCGGCCCTTGTACCAGCCGTTACCCAGTGTCACATCCAGCGTGTTGTGCCCACGGATCAATTCGGTGACATCATAGCTCTGGTATGGGGCCTCCTTCTCATAGTACCAGAAGCCGGGAGCCAGATATTCGCCGGACACGTTCTGCCCATTTAGCCGGGCGGTATAGACCCCCAGGCCCACCATGTACAGCCGGGCCTGAATAACCTTTTCTGAAGTTTCAAAGTTTCCGCTGAACACCGGAGCCCACGGCGTTTCACAGTCACAGCCGATCCATTTTGCCTGCCAGGATTCCTGAAGCTTGCCTGTTTCAAACCAGGTTTCTCCGGTGTGCACGGTGCCTGTGTCATCGGTGACTTCCACCTGCACATAATAGCGGGTTCGGGGAAGGAGCGTACCAAGCTCCAGCTTCGTACATTCCCAGTTGAGATCACCTCGGCATTCCCACAGGGGATCATCCGCCGGGAAATCCGACCATACCCTTACAGCGGCTTCTGCCTGGGTGGAAGCTTCGCTTTCCACCTGCCAGGAAAGAAGGGGCTGGCCTAGGTCATATCCCAGAGGTGTTTTTACGCCGTTGATTTTTAGATTAACAACGGACATTTTACAGAACCTCCAGAAGCTCTGCAAAACACTTCATATTGTGATGGCCCGCCTTCGCTTCGCTGGCATCGCCCACACAGGCGACGGTGAACCCGCCGGCGTGACCGGCCTGGGCACCGGCAATGGCATCCTCGACCACCAGACAATCCGCCGGCTGCAGGCCGAGGAACCCGGCGGCCTTCAGGAATACCTCGGGGTCGGGCTTGGACCGGCTGATGTTGTTGCCGTCGGAAACGGCGTCGAAATAGCCGGAAAGACCGATGCGGTCCAGAATGAAGGGGGCATTTTTACTGGAAGAACCGATTGCCAGCTTCAAGCCCTTTGCCCGCAGGGCATCCAGTGTGGTCTTGACCTCGTCGGAAAGGTCAGCGGGGGACATCCGGCTGAGAAGCTTCCGGTAGATGTCATTCTTTTTCTCTGCCAGCGCCGTTTTTTCATCTGCTGACAGTGCCGGGCCGTTGTAACGCTCCAGAATGATCTCCAGGCTTGCCATCCGGGAAACGCCCCGGAGCCGGTTGTTGATCTCCCGGTCAAAATAGATGCCCATGCTGTCGGCCATTTCCTTCCACGCCAGATAATGATACTCGTCCGTGAAGCAGATCACGCCGTCCAGATCAAAAATAATGCCCTTCATATTACACTCCTCCAATAATCTTTTGTGGTTCGCTAAGATAATACTAATTATATAATGGTATCACGCCGGACGAAAGTGCAAATATTTAATTTCCCTTTGCGTACAACGGCATCTCCTTTTGGAAAGTGGAACCGCAGAAGAAAAGCGGAACGTAAAAAATGGTGAGAAACCCAATAACTTTTGACCTTAAAAATTTTTTATTTCCTTGATATAATGAAATACCGCGGAGCGCCGCAATGTGATTCCCGGTTTTGCTGCCGCCGCGATGGCTGTTCGCCAGCTGAGGGAAAATGATGAAATGAGAAAGGAAGCGCAAAAAGTGAAAAAACAGGTGATGAATCCCTATTTGCCCCTTAATGAATATATCCCGGATGGAGAACCCTATGTTTTTGATGGACGGGTCTATATCTTCGGCTCCCACGACGAAGCGGGAGGAACCATTTATTGTCCGGGTCATCACATGAGCTGGTCTGCCCCTGTGGAAGATTTGAGCGACTGGCGCTGCGACGGCATCTCCTACCGCCGGGATCAGGATCCCTCCAATCCGGAGGACGAGCTCTATCTGTGGGCACCCGACGTGGCGAAGGGCGTGGATGGACGCTACTACCGCTATTACTGCTTCAACTTCCGTCACGAGATCGGCGTTGCTGTCAGCGGTTCCCCGGCGGGACCCTACGAATTTTTGGGACATATCAAATATGCCGACGGCAGCTTGCTCACCGAGTATCTGCCTTTTGACCCCGCTGTGTTCGTTGATGATGATGGCCGGGCCTATCTCTACTATGGTTTCTCTCCGGTGTGGAAGAACCCCCAATTCCCCATTGAGCCCAGCCCGGGCTGCATGGTGGCGGAGCTGGAGCCTGACATGGTTACCCTGAAGGGGGAGCCTAAAATGTGCGCCCCCGGCGGGCTTCGCTCTGCCGGCACAGGCTTTGAGGGCCACGCCTTTTTTGAGGCATCCTCCATGCGAAAGATCGGCGGTACATATTACCTGGTCTATTCCAGTGAACTGAGCCATGAGCTGTGCTACGCTACCAGCAAATACCCTGACCGGGATTTTGTTTACGGCGGCACCATTGTTTCCAATGGCGATATCGGCTTGAACGGCCGTACCACTGCGGTGAACATGACCGGCAATAATCACGGTGGACTGGTGGAGATCAACGGACAGTGGTATATCTTCTATCACCGCCAGACCCATGCCACCGAGTCTTCCCGACAGGGCTGCGCCGAGAAGATCACCATTCTGCCGGATGGGTCTATTCCCCAGGTAGAGATCACCAGCTGCGGCCTGAACGATGGACCCCTGGTGGGCAAGGGTGCGTACAGCGCTGCTTACGTCTGCCACCTGACCGGCGGGCAGCAGCTGGGCAAGATGATTTTCGGCCAGGACCGCAAGAGCGTGCAGCCGTATATCTATGAAGAGAGGGAGGACCTGCATTATATCGCCAATGTGACCGACGGTACCGTGTTCGGCTGGAAGTATTTTTCCTTTGAGGAGCTGAACCGGGTAACGCTGACTGTCCGGGGAAAGGCGGCAGGCAAGCTGGAGATCTATGACTGTGATCCCGAGAGCGGGGCGATCCCCATCGGAAGCACCGGCTTCAGCACGGAAGGTGACGGGTGGGCCGAGCTGCCCGTAGAGCTTGCGGCTCCCCTAAACGGCACACACCCCCTTTATGTACGCTGCTGCGCGGAGGGGCGGCTGGAGGTTCTGCAGGTCTGCTTTGGCTGACATTGCCTAAATGTGCTTCGCTCATGGTAAGTGCAAAAATTTAATCTTTATAGGGTATTGAAGGCTCTGATTTGCGGACGGAACCATATTTTTGGTAAAAAAGTGACTCCTAAAGCCGTAAAAAATGCGCTTACATTTTGGCTTGGGACTCACTATAATATAAACAGTTAGAAAAAACCTAACCACAAAACAACAAAAAATGGAGGAAGAACAATGAAGAAAATGATTGCACTGCTGCTGGCGCTGATCATGGTGTTCACCCTGGCCGCTTGCAGTAATACCCCTGACGAGGACATGGGCACCATTATGTGGATGTCTAACATCTCCAGCGGTGCTCAGTATGATGCTGCCAACAATTACCTGGAGGCCATCTGCGAAGCTCTGGGTTATGACTTTGTCGTTGTTTACGGCGATGTCTACAATGACGCTACCGGCAACCTGCTGGCAGTTCAGAATGCCATGTCCGACGATGTGGTTGGCCTGATCGTCAGCCAGGATGGCGGTTTGGCTGCTATCATGGAAGCTTACCCCGAACTGTACGTTGCCGGCTACAACACCGACATGCGTTCCGTTTACACCGAGGGTGGCGAGAATGCTGCCTGCCTGCAGAACCCCAAGTTCCTGGGCTCCATTGCTGACGGTTATGCTCACGGTCACCAGATGGGCCTTGACTATGCCGAGGCCGTCATCAACAACGGCTACAAGAAGGTTGCCATCGTTGACTTCCCCGCATTTGCTTATCCCAGCCAGGATGAGGCCGCTGTCTCCTTTGTTGCTGCTATCGAAGAGTACAATGCCGCTAACCCCGCTGAAGCCATCGAGATCGTCGGTGACAGAACCACTCTGATGTTCGAGCTGCTTCCCGACTCCTGGTTCCTGGAGGAGGGTCATTCCGATCTGGATTGCATCGTCGCCATGTGCGCCGGTCAGCTCTTTGTTTATCCCACTTTGATCAGCGCTAAGGCCAACGGCACCTGCTCTGCCGACACCAAGATGATCACCGGCGGTTTTGAGGCCGACGCCAGCATGGTCGCTGATATTGGCGAGGGTCGTACCATCACCCGTCTGGGCATCTCTCCCATGGAGTCTTGCGCCTACGCTCTGGTTCTGATCGACAATGCCATTACCGGCCACCAGTATGCTGACCACACCAACGCCTGCGTGGACAGCGGCGCTTATTCGATCGACAGCATTGCTGACATTGACAACGTCATGAGCAAGTCTCTGCTGGGCACCGGCGATGTGTCCCTGGCTCAGATTTCCGTTGAGGATATCGTTGCTCTCTGCGGCCGCAACAACCCCAATTACACTCAGGCTGAGCTGGTCGCTCTGATCCAGGGTCTGACTCCCGATACTCTGCAGTAAGAGTTCAGTCATATCGTATTTCAAGGGAAAGGTCCGCAAAGCGGGCCTTTCTCTCTATTCCAACTCTGGAGGAATTCATTATGAGTTTTAACAAAGACTTTCTGTGGGGCGCTGCAGCTGCGGCCACCCAGATTGAGGGTGCCTGGAATGCGGATGGAAAAGGCGAGTCTATCTGGGATACCCTGGTTCACAACAGCAGCCGTGTGGCTCATGGTGAGAACGCCGATGTAGCCTGCGACCACTATTACCGCTATAAAGAGGATGTTGCTCTGATGAAGGAGATGGGGCTGAAAAGCTACCGCTTTTCTATTAGCTGGCCCCGTATTCTCCCCAATGGAACTGGCGAAGTGAATCAGAAGGGCGTAGAATTCTATCGAAACCTGTGCGACGAGCTGATTGCCGCCGGCATTAAGCCTCTGGCAACACTATATCACTGGGATCTGCCCACTGCTCTGTACGAAAAAGGCGGTTGGGAGAATCCCGACAGCTCCCTGTGGTTCGAGGAGTATGTTCAAGTAATTGCGGAAGCTTTGGGCGACCGGGTTCATGCGTGGATGACCTTCAATGAGTATCAGATGTTTGTGGGCCTGGGTTATCTGGCGGGCGCGCATGCTCCTTTTCAGTTTGGCACCAGCGATGAGCGTCTGATCAATATGACCCGCAATTTGCTGCTGGCCCATGGCCGTGCCATTGCCGTGCTGCGGAAGGTCTGCCCCAATGCCCTGCTGGGATTGGCGCCTACGGGCGATTGCTTCCTGCCGAAGGATGACTCTGCCGAGGCAGTGGAGGCGGCCCGGATCAAGTCGCTGACTTTGAAACCCGGTGCTCTCTTTGTCATGTCCAATATCTGGTGGGCTGACCCGATTTTCCTGGGTCGCTATCCGGACGGGGCAGAGGAACGGTTTGGGGATAAGTTGTACCGCTTTACGCCCGAGGAGTGGGCCTTGGTCTCCCAGGAGCTGGATTTCTATGGTTTCAACTGCTACCAGGGTACGATCTCCAAGTATCCCATTGACCCCATGGAGTACGATGACTATTCCTACCAAGGTTCGCCTAAGAGCACCATCGGCTGGAATGTAACTCCGGAGGCGCTGTACTGGTCTCCCAAATTCCTGTATGACCGATATAAGAAGCCCATTCTGATTACAGAGAATGGTTACTCCAACTGGGACTGGGTGGCGCTGGATGGCCATGTCCATGACGGCGGCCGTATCGATTACATGCACCGCTACCTGCTGGAGCTGCGCCGCGCCGCAGACGAGGGCATCCCCATCATTGGCTATCAGTGTTGGAGCTTTATGGACAACTTTGAGTGGGCCAGCGGCTACGATGTTCGCTTTGGTCTGGTTCATGTGGACTACCGCACCCAGAAGCGCACACTCAAAGACAGCGCTTATTGGTACAAGGAAGTTATCGCCGCCAACGGCAGAAACCTGTGATACAATGTGAAACTACAAGGAGAGATACGATGGCAAGTGAAGCGGTATTCCGGGCGAAACAGCTCCGGAAGGAATTCGGCCCTACCATTGCCTTAAAAGGGGTCGATATTGAACTGAAAACAGGAGAGATCCGGGGCCTTGTGGGCGAGAATGGCTCCGGTAAATCCACCATTATGTCCATTGCCGCCGGTATGCAGGGCGCGACCTCCGGTGAAATGGAATATTTGGGCAAGCCCTGGCAGCCGCAAACCATGGTGGAAGCCCAAAAAGCCGGCATTTCCATGATCCTGCAGGAGGCCAATACCATTCCCGGCGCCAGTGTGGCTCAGAATATTTTTGCCGGTCGGGAAAATGAATTCGCCAAGCTGGGCCTGATCAACATGGGAAAAATGTACCGTGCCGCGGACGAGCTGTTGGAGAAGTTCGGCATTACCCATATCCGGGGCCGGGATCCCATTGATATCCATACCTTTGAGGACCGGAAGCTGGTGGAGCTGGTGCGCTGCGTCAGTGACGATACCCGTATTCTGGTGGTGGACGAGACCACCACGGCCCTGTCCCATACCGGCCGTGAGATCCTCTATAAGCTGATTCACAAAATGGCGGACGAGGGCAAGAGTGTGGTCTTCGTTTCCCATGACATGGACGAGATCCTGGAGCAGTGCAGCTGCCTGACGGTGCTCCGGGATGGCGAGATCATCGGCACCCTGACCCGGGAGGAGATGGATGAACCCGATGCGGTGCAGCGGATCCGCTATATGATGGTCGGCCGGGAGATCGGCGAGAAGTACTACCGGGAAGATTATGATTCCAACTGCTCCGAGAAGGTAGCCCTGGAGTTTTGCCATGTATCCTTTGGCCCCATCCGGGATTTCTCCCTGCAGATCCATGAGGGAGAGATCGTCGGCATCGGCGGCCTGTCCGGATGCGGTATGCACGACATTGGCCGGGCTGCCTACGGCCTGGAAAAGCTCACTGCCGGCGAAGTGCTCCGCCAGGGCAAGCCGGTCACCAGCTGCCTGAAGGCCATCGAAATGGAGATCGGCTACATTTCCAAGAACCGTGACACGGAGGCGCTGATTTTGGATGCATCCATTCAGGATAATATCGTGCTTCCCTCCATTGGCTCCTTGACGAAGGCGAGCTTTATCAGCCCCAAGGCAGAAAAGCGTGTGTCCGATAAGGAGATCGAGGCATTCCGCATCAAGTGCGGCAGCGGCAGGCAGTGGGTCAGCACCCTCTCCGGCGGCAACAAGCAGAAGGTCTCCTTTGGCAAATGGACGGCCCGGGATTCCAAGGTCATCATCATGGACTGCCCCACCCGTGGCGTGGATATCGGTGTCAAGCAGGCGATGTACGGCATGATCGAGCAGATGAAGCGGGAGGGCCGCGCCATTTTGATGATCTCAGAGGAGCTGAGCGAGCTGATCGGCATGGCGGACCGTCTGCTGATCATGAAGGACTTTGAAGTGAAAAAAGAATTCAAGCGGTCTGCCGATCTGAAGCAGACGGACATCATTGAATACATGATTTGAGGAGGGGAAAAGATGACATTGCAAAAAGAAAATCCCATCCTGAATTGGGTAAAGCAGCACAAGAGTGAATTTGGCGCATACTGCGGCCTGATTCTTTGTGTGATCATTTTCAGCATTCTTCCTCCCCTCAAGGGAAAGAGCATTTGGGAGGGAGAGAAGCTTGCCAGCTTGATCAGTAACGTGATCGTCAACGCGCTGTTGTCGGTGGGCGCTGTATTTGTCTACTCCATGGGCAATATGGATATCAGCATCGGTAAGCAGGTGGGCCTGTATGCCACGCTGATCGTTGCCCTGGGCAATTCCACGGACAGCCTGATCCCCGGCATTCTGGTATCCCTTGTGATCGCCATCATCATCGGCACCGCAAACGGCGCCATCGGTGAGCTGCTGCACATCCACCCCGTGGTCTCCTCCGTGGCCTTTATGATGGCCCTGAGCGGCGTCAGCACCGTTACCTATAACGCGCTGGGGTCCCGGAATGTGGGCCTGAAAACCATTGATTACCATATTTTCAAGAACCCCTGGGTGATGGTTGCGGTCCTGGTGCTGGAGATCATCATCATTACTTACCTTTTTAATTACACGAAATACGGCAAATACGCCAAGGCCATCGGCGCAAATCCCGTAGCAGCCCAGCAGAGCGGCATCAGCCTGGTGAAGTACAAGGTCGTTTCCTATGTGATCATGGGCTTCTGCGTTGTGCTGGCGGCGCTGTTCCAGATGGGCTTCACCGGCTCTGCCTCCGATTCTACCGGAACCGGCTTTGAAATGAACGTCATGGTGGCGCTGATCCTGGGTGGTATGCCGCTGAACGGCGGTATGCGTTCCAAGGTTTCCTGTGCCGTGGTGGGTTCCTTTACCCTTGGCCTGCTGGCTGTGGGCCTGCCCCTCATCGGCGTGAAAGCAAACCAGGTGTTTATTATCAAGGCCGTGATTTTCCTGATCGTGGTACTGATCACCTGCCGGAAAAAGAACGGCACATTGCCCAGATAAGGAGGGATACAGGATGAAACGGAAATCTTTATTGACCCGGATCGCCGGAACCCTGGCGCTCCCCGTGGCCATGTACCTGATCATGATGATCCTGTGCTACTCCCGCGGCAAAATGTATTACGGCACCTGGAATATGTGGAAAACACTGATCGTAGACATTGCCCTGTCCGTGACCTGTGCCATGGGCATCGGCCTGCAATTCAAGTGCGGACGTTTCGATTTTTCCGGCGGCTCCATCATGCTGCTGACATCCATCATTGCGGGCAATGTGGCCCTCTCTATGGATAATAACATTGCCGTGATGGTGCTGCTGTGCATCGTGGGCTGCGTGGTGCTGTCTGTTCTGGTCGCGCTGTTTTACGTTTACGGACGGGTCCCCATCGTTATCACTACAGTGGGCTTTGCTATGCTGTATGAGTCCCTGACCTGCCTGATCTACGGCAGCCGCGGCATCAACATCGTGTCCAACATGACGCTGCGCCTGTTCTCTACTTACCCCGCGGTGCTGCTTCCCCTGGGAGTGGCCATTGCGATTTACAGCTTTTACAGCTATTGCACCGTCAGCGGCAAGCAGGCCCAGCTTCTTGCCAATAATCAGCAGGCTGCCGTGAACATCGGTGTGAAGGAAAAGAAAAATGTGGTCATCAGCTATATTTTCAGCGGCCTGATCTTCGGCTGTGCAACCGTTATCTATATTGCCGGTGGCATGCACCGGGCTGCAACCACCTCTATGAGCACCGTGGGCGAGCTGTTCAGCAACATTCTGCCGGTGTTCATCGGCCTGATCGTGGGCAGCTTCTGCGGCGACACCATTGGTGTCATCGTGGGCTCCCTGTCGCTGTGCCTGATGTCCTATGGCCTGAAGGCGGCCTTCAGCGATGAGCTGGGCTCTGCCATTTCCACCATCTGCATGGGTGTGTTCATTCTTGTGATCAATGTCATTGGCTCTCAGGGCGGCAAGATCACCAAGCTGTTTCGCCGCAGTAAAAAGGAGGAGGAACCGGTCGCATGAAGATTGATTTGAAAAAGAAGCCGTTCTGCCTGTCTGATGAGCAGGTTGCGTGGGTGGAAACCACCATCGCGAACCTGAGCGAGGATGAGAAGGTGGAGCAGCTGTTCTGCCCTCTGCTTTACAGCAATGACCCCGGTTATCTGCAGTTTGCCGTGACACAGCACCACTGGGGCGGCATTATGTTCCGCTCCAATCCCGCAAAGGAAGTCCAGACGGCCATCAATACCGTTCAGAAAAATTCCCCCATCCCCATGATCATCTCCGCCAACCTGGAGGACGGCGGCAACGGCGTCGCCTTAGAGGGCACCTATATGGGTCGCCAGATGCTGATGGCTGCCACCGGTGAAACGGAGCAGGCACGGCGGCTGGGCCGCATCTGCGGCGTGGAAGGCGCTGCGGTGGGTGTCAATGTGGCATACGCCCCCATTGTGGACATCGACAAGAACTTTATGAACCCCATCACCAATGTCCGTACCTACGGCAGTGATCCCGACAGAGTCCTGGCGATGGGCAAGGCCTATATGGAGGGCCTGTCCGGCACCGGTGTGGCTCCTACCATCAAGCACTTCCCCGGCGACGGCGTGGACGGCCGTGACCAGCATCTGCTGACATCCGTCAACAGCCTGTCTTTGGAAGAATGGGAAGCAAGCTACGGCAAGGTGTACCGCAGCCTAATCGAGGCCGGCGCGCCAATTGTAATGGTGGGCCACATTGCGATGCCCGCCATGGAAGAGCGCTACGACGGCCAGTCCTGCTGCAAGGTGATCCCCGGCAGCATTTCTGCCAATGTGCTGCGCTACCTCCGGGAGGAGCTGGGCTTCAACGGCATGATCTCCACTGACGCAAGCCCCATGGTGGGCATGATGGCGGTGACCAACCGTGCCGAGGCAGTGCCGCTGACCATCCAGAACGGCTGCGATATGTTCCTGTTCGCCAAGGATCTGGAAGAGGATCTGCAGTTTATGAAGGATGGCCTGGCAAAGGGCCTTTTGACGCAGGAACGGCTTTACGAAGCCCTGACCCGGATCCTGGCCCTGAAGGCCATGCTGGGCCTGCCCCAGAAGAAGGCCGCCGGGGAGCTCCTTCGCAGCGAGGAGGAGCTGGCTGTGCTGGCAAATCCGGAGCATCTTGCCTGGGCTGCGGAATGCGCCGACAAGGGTGTGACCCTTGTGAAGGATGTTCGCAACATCCTGCCCATCTCTCCCGAGAAGCATAAAAAGGTGCTGCTGGAGATTCTGGGCGACTTCCCCTCCAATGACCGGGTTTATGCCCACTTTGAGCGCCGCCTTCAGGCTGCGGGCTTTGAGGTGACGAAGTATGTCCCTGAGACCTTTGAAACGATTTTCCTCGATGGAACGGTGGAGCAGTTCAGGGCCAAGTATGACCTGGTATTCTACATCGGCAACATTGAGAATGCTTCCAATAAAACCACCGCCCGGATCAACTGGCACACCCTGTTCGGCGCGGGCAATAACCTGCCCTGGTTTGCCAAGGAGGTCCCCACGGTTTTTGTCAGCGTGGGCAATCCCTACCATCTGTATGATGTGCCGATGATCCCCACCTATGTCAATGCTTACTGCCATGCTCCGGCAGTTATTGACGCGGCAATCGATAAGGTTCTTGGCATCAGCGCTTTCAAGGGCGACAGCCCCATCGATCCCTTCTGCGGCTGCTGGGATACCCGTCTGTAACCGATAACGGCACCCCCAACCGGGTGCCGTTACTGCTAAGGAGGATATGTATGATTTATCAGTTTGAGCAAATTCACCCCAAGATCACGCGGATCTGGGATGTCAGCCGCACTGCCATGTATTTGATCGAGGGCAGCGAAACGGCGGCGCTGATCGACACCGGCGTGGGCGTTGGCAGCCTGAAGGCTGCGGTTGAGAGCATCACCGACAAGCCCGTCACCGTTTTGCTGACCCACGGCCACGTGGACCATGCCATGGGCGCGGGAGAATTCCCAAAGGTCTATCTGCATCCGGCGGATATGCCTGTTTATATGGGTCACAGCGCCATGCCTGTCCGACAGGGCTATGTATCTGGCGCTGCCATGAGCGGCGCGGATCCCCGGCTGCTTGCCATGGTTCGGGAAAGCGACTTTCTTCCTGTTAAGGCTGCGGAGGAAATTCTGCCCCTTCAGCCGGGCAGCGTGTTCAATTTGGGCGGGATCTCCGTTCAGGCTTTTGCGGCACCCGGTCATACCCCCGGCAGTATGGTTTTCCTGATTCCGGAGGAACGGATCTTCATTCTGGGCGATGCCTGCAACGCGTTTACCTATCTGTTCGACAGCTTCTGCCCCTCTGTTGCCCAGTACAGGGAAAATCTCCTGCGCCTTCAGGCGGAAACCGACGGCAAATATGACCGTACCCTCTACTGCCACGGCATGGGTGAGGGCACCGTGAATATGATCGCCAATGTGATCGGTGTGTGCGATGACATCCTTGCCGGGAAAACCGATGATATGCCCTTCCGCGGCTTTGGCGGCGAGCCTGCCCTGATCGCCAAGGCAATGGATTTCAGCCGTTTCTGCCGGGCAGACGGCGGCGAGGGCAACATCATTTATAACCCTGATAACCTGCGCTGAGTCTATAACATAGAAACAGAGCTGTTCGAAATGAACAGCTCTGTTTTTTGTCAATAATATCCTTTTTCTGCAAGAAACAGCTCCACAAGCCTTACTTCGTGGGGGGCGAGGGACGCGGCATACCGCAAGACCCCGTGGCGGGCATCGGCTGCAGACAGGTGAAGGGCTGGGGCGCTGTTGTGGCGCAGCCACTCTGTTTCAGTCGAACCGAGCTTTTCCGCGCCCATTTTGACCCACTGGTCAAAGCAGCTGCCGTGCTCCTGGTTCAAAATGGTATCCCGGATGCGGTAGACACCGTCGGGGAGATGTTCCAGCGTCAGGGAAATGTCCAGGCCGGCGCTGTTGGGGAAGATGCCGTCCCGGCTTGTGGATGTCAGGCCCAGGCCCTCTTCCACAAACAGGGGATTGCAGTGCTCGTAGTTGTACAGGATCATCGCCAATTCCCCGGAATCTCTGCGGGTGACAAAATACCCGGGTCCGGCTTTCAGCAGATGGCTGCCCAGCTTTGCCATCATGCACATGGCATAATAAGAGGGCTTTTTGATGCCGTTGGCGGTGAAAAGACCCATGCCCCCGTGAAACAGCGATTCATCCGGGAACATCTCATCCAGAAAATCCGTCAGGGCCCAGTAGCCAATGGCATCCACCCGGTCGTAGTTCTCCAGAAAATTCTTTGCCAGATGGGCGGCCTTGAAGCAGGTATCATTGATCAGATTCCGGTGGGATACCGTCAGATTCCACTCGGTGATGTAAAGAGGCAGGCCCCACAGCTGTTCCTCGTCCACGAACCGAAGCAGCCGGTCAATATATTTGCTGAAATGGTCAGGATCCCGGTTGAATTTTGCCTGGCAGGAGAAGGATGCTGCGTGGAAGGGGATGTCCTGGAAGTTATCGGAGTAGTAATGTACATCCATGAATTGGGGCAGGCATTTGGCCTCCCGGGTGAAGCGGAGATAATCCCGGAACCAGAGATAGCCGTCCTCTGTGGTGGGGAACAGGGAAGGGGTTCCGAAAACCAGCTCCTCGTCAAAAGCCTTCACCGTATTCCAGGTGCTTTCGTATAGGCGGAAGTAATCCTCCTTTTGGGAGAAGCCAAACATGGTCCTGGAGGTATCCGGCTCGTTCCACACGCTGTACAGCCAGCTGCGGATCTCCCGCTTTCCGTAACGGGTGCCGATGTGGGTAAGGAACTGCCGGATCAGCAGGTTCCATTCCTCCATCTGTTTCGGCATGCTGATGATCACCGGGTTTGCGAAGATGGCGTGCTCCGGGTCTGCAGCCAGGGCTCCGGGCATGAAGGAAAACTGGATCAGCGGCTTTAGTCCCAGGCTCAGCACAAAATCCAGAGCCTTATCCACCAGTGTGAAATTGAATTGAAGCTGTCCATCCTTGGCGCGCTGGCAGACCAGCATATCATCCGACAGAATGCCGTGAAAACGGATATACCGGAAGCCTACATCCTGCTGCAGCTGGCGAAGCATCTGCTGTACATCGCCATAGAGCAAATCCTTTGCTCGTGCTACGCCGATGAATTTACGCCAGTGGTGCTGCAATTCCTTGCCGGGAACGGAAGTATCCACGTGAATGGGGGGCAACGCGTTGCCATGATTGTCTGTGTCGGAAAATGCCGGGTCCCCGCTTTTCCGGGGCAGGTACTGGGAAAGGATGTGGAAATAGTTCTCCGGCTTGAACTCCAGATAATTGATGGCCTGAAGGGGATCTTTCCCGTTAAGCGCGGCAGAGGTGCCGGCGGATTTCCGGTACTGGCTGGGCAGCATATTGTAGCGCTTCTTAAAGGCCCGCACATAGGCCCGGGGATCGGAAAACCCGTTTCGGACGGCTACCTGCTCCACCGTGATATCCGTGTACAGAAGATCATGCATGGCCCGCTCCAGCCGCAGGTTGGTATAGTAGGTGGAAAAATTCACACCCATGTATTTCTCGAAAAAGCTGGAAAGGTATGGGGCGGAGAGGTGCTCCCGCTCTGCCAGCTGGCCAAGGGTCAGCTGCTCATGGCAGTGGTCTGCGATGTATCGCAGAATGTTGTTCAGCCGCTCCAGATGCTTATGGGTGTTTATTTCAGCCACAGGCTTCTCTGTCTTGAAGTTCTGCACCAGCTCTTCCAGCAGGTCATAGGCCAGCGCCCGGCCCCGGAACAGCGTCGTATCATCCGCCGCGGCATCGATCTGCAGCATGGAGGTGATGATCCGCTTTAGTTTGTCAAAACGCTTCGGCGCGGGATGCGAGGTGGAGTTGCATTCAAAATATAATTGATCCAGTAAGGACTGGGGGATGTTGAATTTGGACAGCTTGATCTGAACAGCAATGAGAACGCAGCCGTCGGAGTGCAGCTCATGGATCACGTTGCTGTTGATGAGCAGCATATCGTCGGTCTGCAGGGTGTTTTGCTGATCTCCGGTGAGGACTGTGACCTCGCCCGCAAGAACAAACAGCAGCTCCAGGCTTTCATGCCAATGCCGGGAAACATCTCCCAGCTTGTGCATAAACAGCCGGATGGGACTTGCCTGGTCAAAGGGGATAATCTCATGCCGGGCTTCCATGGTATGCACCACCTCCTGAAGGGTTTGAGATATTATACCATTAAAAATCGGTGGCTGTAAATAGTTTACTGCAAATATTTAATGCAGTGCAGCGCCCTAAGACCCTGGGCATCCGGATACGAAAACAAGCACTCCCAATGTCAGGGGAGTGCTTGCTTGTTAATAATGCCGACCAGCAATTCTTCTGCTTTATTTGTCAGCTCGGTCAGCGTCATAGGAAGCTGGCCGGAGAACCAGTCATGGTAGAGGTTGCCCAGCCCTCCGGCGCAGAACCGGATGGTCAGGACATATTCTTCGTGGTTTCCGGAGGAAAAGTCGGCTTCGTGCTGCAGCAGATATTCCAGCACTACGCCGGTCAGCTGCTCCCGCATCAGGGTGGCGGCGCTGGAGGTCATGACTTTTTGAATAAATTCAGAGTCACTTTCCAGAAGGATCTGGATGCGTGCCAGCAGAACATGGGGCATATCCGCAAGCTGCATGGGCTGCTCCGAAAGAACCTCCTGAATGTTGGCGAAGGTCTGCTGGATCAGATGGTTGATCACATCCGGGATGTCCGCATAGTGGGCATAAAATGTGCCCCGGTTGATTCCCGCCCGGTTTACCACGTCGGTAACGGTGATCTTGTCCAGGGGTTTTTCGTGGAGCAGATCAGCCAGGGCGGCGTTGATCAGCTTGCGGGAACGGATGGCGCTGCGGTATTCTGCTTTTGCCATGGGGCCTCCTTTGCAAAATCAAACAAATTTGAGAAAAGTGTTCAAAATCAAGTATTCGGGGTGATATTGATGCTTGTCACTGTTTTTTGAACCCATTATAATATAAATATGTGCAAAAATCAATAACTGTTTGACTTTGGGAAAGGAGGCTGCTATGAACAATAAAAGCAGCGGTGGCTTCATCGAAAAGATCGCCACCTTCGTTGTGGACAAGCGGAATTTGTTTTTCCTGCTGTACATCTTTGCGTTCATTTTCTGCATTTTCTCTATGAACTGGGTACAGGTGGAGAACGACGTCACCGTTTATCTGCCGGAGGACACCGAGACCCGGCAGGGCCTGGTGGCAATGAATGAGAATTTCGTCACCTTCGGCACGGCCCAGGTGATGGTATCCAACATCACCTATGAAACGGCCCTGCAGCTCAGCGAGACCATCGCCGATCTGGATGGGGTGGACATGGTGACCTTTGACGGCACTGCGGACCACTATGCCGATGCTTCCGCCCTGTTCGATATCAGCTTTGCGGGAGGAAACTTCGATGATGTGAGCGTGCAGGCACTGCAAAGCATCGAAAAGCTCCTGGAGGGGTATGATGTGGCGGTGTACACCCAGGTGGGCTATGATGAGAATGCGCTGCTGCGCCAGGAGATGACCACGATCCTTATCGTGGCGGTCATCATCATCCTGGTGGTGCTGACGCTGACTTCCCGGGCATACATGGAGGTGCCGGTGCTGCTGCTGACCTTTGGCGCGGCGGCGCTGCTGAACATGGGCACCAATTTCCTTTGCGGCAAGATCAGCTTCATTTCCGACTCCATCGCCGTTGTGCTGCAGCTGGCGCTGGCCATCGACTATGCCATTATTCTGTGCCACCGCTTCTCCGATGAGCACGAGACCAAGGACGCCCGGGAGGCGGCGATCGTCGCTCTGTCCAAGGCCATTCCCGAGATCAGCGCGTCCTCCCTGACCACGGTCAGCGGCCTGGCTGCGCTGGCCTTTATGGAGTTTGGCATCGGTCTGGACATGGCGGTGGTGCTGATCAAGGCGATCCTGCTCAGCCTGCTGTCCGTGTTTACCCTGATGCCCGGCCTTCTGGTGCTGTTCTGCCCCCTGATCGACAAGACCCGGCACAAGAAGCTGCTGCCCAACATCACCTTCGCGGGCAAATTTGCCGTCAAGACCCGGCGGGTGGTACCGGTCCTGTTTGTGCTGCTTCTGGTGGGCGCCTTCTGGCTGTCCAACCAGTGCCCCTTTGCTTACAGCTACAACGATCTGAAAACCGCCAAAATGTCGGAGCGCCAGACCGCTTATTTCAAGATCAAGGATACCTTCGGCACCAGCAACATGGTGGCCCTGGTGCTGCCCAGCGGCGACTATGAGGCGGAAAGCAAGATCCTGGAGGAGCTGAGCCAGCGCAGCGAGGTGAAGAGCACCATGGGCCTTTCCGGCATCGAAGCCATGGACGGCTACAAGCTGACCGACGGCCTGGCGCCCCGGGAGCTTTCGGAGCTGGTGGGGATGGACTACGAGGTGGTCCAGCTGCTCTACACCGCCTACGCCACGGAGCATGACCAGTACGGCAAGATCCTGGAGGGGCTGGATGAGTACGAGATCCCGCTGTTTGATATGTTCATCTTCTTAAAAGAGCAGCTGGAGGCCCATAACATCAATCTCAGCGGCGATGACCAGCAGATGATCGATGACTTGTTCACCCAGCTGGAGCTGGCCCAGGCACAGCTGCAGAATGATACTTACAGCCGCATGGTGGTCTACCTGAACCTGCCGGAGGAGGGAGAGCAGACCTATGCATTCCTCTCCGAGCTGCGGGAGATCGTGGGCCAGTACTATGAAAGCGACTACTATGTGGTGGGCAATTCCACCAGCTCCCGGGACCTTTCCTCTTCCTTTGTCACGGATAATCTGCTGATCACGATTTTGTCCGCGTTCTTCGTCATCGTGGTCCTGCTGTTTACCTTCCAGTCGGTGGGTATGCCGCTGCTGCTGATCATTGTGATTCAGGGCAGTATCTGGATCAATTTCTCTTTCCCCACCATTACCGGCGAGCCCCTGTACTTCCTGGGCTATCTGATCGTCAACGCCATCATGATGGGTGCCAACATCGACTATGCCATCGTCATCTCCAGCCATTATCAGGAGCTGAAGGCCCATATGCCCCATAAGGAGGCCATTATCCACGCCCTGAACGCGGCGTTCCCCACGGTGTTTACCTCCGGCACCATCATGGCAGCCGCCGGATTGCTGATCGGCAATCTGTCCGCGCAGCCTGTGGTTTCCATCATGGGCATCTGCCTTGGACGGGGCACCATCATTTCCATTATTCTGGTCCTGTTTGTGCTGCCTGCCTTCCTGGTGCTGGGCGACTCCATCATTGAGCGCACCAGCTTCAAGCTGAAGGGCCTGGAGCCCAAGGCCAGGACGGCCACCGGCACCGTCCGGGTGCAGGGCCATGTGCGCGGCTACATCAACGGCGTGGTGGATGCGGATATCGACGGCATCCTCCATGGCCAGCTGAATGCGTCTATCTCCACAGACGGCCAGATGACAAACGAAGGAGGTGCGGAAAATGCGTAAGCTGATCAGTTTCTTTCTGTGCACGGTGCTGATATTCAGCATCGCGGTACCCGCCCTGGCGGCAGAGACGGCGGACGTTACCATCTCCAATGAGGAAGAATTTCTTGCCTTTGCGGAAAGCTGCCGCCTGGACAGTTACAGTCAGGGCCTGACGGTTTCTCTGGAAGCCGACCTGGACCTGAGCGGTGTGGATTTTGCGGGCATTCCCATTTTCAGCGGCACCTTCCTTGGCAATGGGCACACCGTTTCCGGGCTGAGCATCACGGTCCATGGCTCCCAGCAGGGCCTGTTCCGCTATCTGACCCAGACGGGCGTGGTAAAGGACCTGCGTGTATCCGGCACGGTTGCACCTGATGGCAGCCGTGGCAACGTGGGCGGCATCGTGGGCAGCAATGCCGGCGTGATCTCCAACTGCAGCTTTGAGGGCGACGTTTCCGGCAGTGACAATGTGGGCGGCATCGCCGGCATCAATACGGTCGGCGGTGTCATTGAGGACTGCCGCACCGTGGGCAGCATCCACGGCGACCACTTCGTGGGCGGTATTGCCGGCGAGAATGCCGGCGTGATCCGGGGCTGTGAGAATGGTGCTGCCATCAATACCACACCCCAGCAGAACAGCATCGACATTTCCGATATCACCATCGGCACCATCACCGGCACGGAAGCTGCCAATGCCGTTACGGATATCGGCGGCATCGCCGGCACCAGCACCGGCACCATCCGCTCCAGCGTCAACCGGGGCGATGTGGGCTACAAGCATATGGGCTATAACATCGGCGGCATCGCCGGAAGCCAGTCGGGTTATGTGGTGGATTGCCAGAACTATGCTGCCATATCCGGACGAAAAGAGGTCGGCGGCATCGTCGGCCACATGGAGCCGTCGATCCTTTTGAACTATGAAACGGATGCCATTCAGCTCCTGCAGGCCCAGATGGCGGTGCTGGGTGATCTGACGGACCGGGCAGTGCTGAATGCTCAGAGCAATACAGCCTCCATCAAGGCATTGATCGCCCGCCTGGAGAACCATGTGGCAAACGTGGAAAATGCCATGGATGTGCTGACCATTGATCCGGAGGATCCGAAAATTGAGGATATCGACACCTATATTGCGGCGATCCAGACCCTGGGCAGCAGCATTTCCGGCATCGATAACACCATCCGCAGCCTGTACCAGGCAGTCAATGATACCGGCGGCGACCTGAAGGATGACCTGCAGGACATTGCCGACCAGGTGGCGGTGATCAACGGCATTCTGGACAGCAGCGGTGAAAATCTGGGCGGTACGATCCAGGATGCCTCCGACGCCGATACGGCGGAGGATCTGACCAGCAAGGTGGAGTCGGTGGTCAACTACGGCCCCATCCTGGGCGATCTGAACGTGGGCGGCATCGTGGGCGCGATGGCTCTGGAAAATGATCTGGACCCCGAGGATGATGTGACCGTCAGCGGTGACGTTTCCCTGAACGCAGTCGGAAACCTGCGCAGTGTGGTGCTGAACGCCGCCAACTACGGCTCCGTTACCGCCAAGAAGCGCAACGCCGGCGGTATTGTGGGCTGGCAGTCCATGGGACTGGTGAAGGCTTGCGGCAATTCCGGCACCCTGGAGGGCGCGGACTATACCGGAGGCATTGTCGGGCGGAGTGAGGGCTACATCCGCATGAGCTTTGCCAATTGCAGCATCACAGGTGATGTCTATGTCGGCGGCATCGCGGGCAGCGGCGCGGTGGTCACCGGCTGCCGCAGCATGGTGGCGCTGAGCGGAAGCGAGCAGGTCGGCGCGGTTCTGGGTTATGCGGAAGTGAGTGATATGGATGAGGAGCAGCCGATTCTCGACAATCTGTATGTTTCCGTGAAGAACGATCCCGGTGCCATCGACGGCATCAGCTACAATACCCTGGCCCAGCCCATGGAGCTGGATGCTTTCCTGATGCTGGAGGATCTGCCGGAGCTGTTCAAGACCGTCAATGTGACCTTTGTTTTCGAGGATGGCACCAGGCAGGTGGTTTCCCTGGCTGCAGGCAGCGCCCTGGAGCAGGTGGATATCCCCCTGGTTCCCGCCAAGTCCGGTTTCTCCGGGGAGTGGCTGGGGCTGGAGGACGCCGACACGGACCGGATCCTCTTTGACCTGACCTTCGAAGCAGCTTACACAAGCCACGGCTCCGTCATTCAGAGCAGTGAGAACCGGGATGGCAGGCCCATTCTGCTGGTGCAGGGCGATTTCGCCCCCAACGCGGCAGTCATCATGGAGAAGCCTGATGTGGATCCCCTTCTTCAGAATGGGGAAGCCCTGCTGGAAAGCTGGCTGTTTTCTGTGACGGAATGTGAGCACACCACCGCCGCCCGGTACCTGCTGCCGGAGGGCGCGGACGCCGATCAGCTCCAGCTGTATGTGCACAGGAACAACGGCACATGGCGCACCGCGGAGTACACCGTGGATGGCAGCTATATCGTCTTTTCCCTGGAATGCGGGGATGACGGCCTTGCCCTGGCCCAGAGCGAGAACATGAGTATTCCCTGGGCCATGATCGCCGCAGGAGTTGTGGCTGCAGCCGCAGTGGCGGCCCTGGTGACGGTCATCTGCAAGCGCAGATCCAAGAATAAGGCGAAAGCAGAGAACGAAGCGGAAGATACTCCGTAACACAAAGCCGTGAACGATCCTTGGTCGTTCACGGCTTTCTTGTTTGCGTCCGGTTCTCCACGCAAAGCGGCATCGGGAAAATAGTACAAAAACGCAAGACATTTGCAAATATATAGTGTATAATATTGTCGATGAAATGCTGTGCCCGAATATCAGCTTGACGCAGTGACGGAAAATGGACAGCCAAACCATGGAGCCAATGGGAAAGGGTGAATATGATGACGAAAATCGCGACACAAACCTTTGGCCTTGCGGATGCGTTTTCCAAAAATCAGAGCAGCTCCGGCGGCATATAGCGGGCCTGAGATCCCTGCCGTGAGCCGGACTGCCGGCTCTGTGAAGGGATAATTGCGAATCATACAAAAGGGTGCGCCTGCGGCGCACCCTTTTGTATCATGTTGAGGCAGATGATATCCGCCTGCCGGGCGACGCAACGCGGCGCAAAAAGCTTCTCCCTGATGAGGGGTAAATTGTTCCGTTGTGTCCCCTCGTCCGGCCGTTTAGCCGCCTTACCCCAGGGGAAGGTCATGCGGGCCGTCGTGGGTGCCGGCCCCTACATTGCTGTATGTCACATCGGTTCAATAAGCTCCAATTTCTAAGAAGCGGTTCGTTTTTTGGGGTGCGTCCTTTTGCTGCTGAGGGGGGAGAAACCGGATTTGACGAAAATGACAAAAAGGGGATTGACAACCGCAAAGTATTGCAATATAATGACAATACTTAAGCGGTTAAGTAACCAAGAGGCCGCTTACAGTTACCAACAAAAATCTCAGGAGGGAACTATAATGAAGAAGACGCTGACAAGAGCGCTGCTCGCTTGCCTGCTGGTTCTGACCACGGTTTTGGCCTGCGGCTGCTCCGACACACCCGATCCCACCGAACCTGCCACCTGGAAGGTGACCTTCTACGATGGCGATGGCACCACAGTCCTGAAGGAAGTGGAGGTTGCAGACGGCGCAACCGTTTCCGCTCCCGAGTTGACCAAGGATGGCTACATCATCGAGGGCTACTATGCCACCCCGGCGCTGCTGGTGGAGTTTGATTTCGCCCAGACCATCAGTAAGAATACCTCCGTTTTCGTTGCCTGGCAGTCCGGCGTTGTGGACGAGCGTCCCTGGATGCTGGCAGGCTCCCTGGCGGGCTACCCCGACAACAACTGGGGAAAGAAGTGGCCCCAGGATGATTATCTGCTGCAGCCCATGGAAGGGGAGTTCAATACCTTCTACATTGATGTGAACCTGTACGCCGGCGACGCTTTTAAGATCGCTGTCATCGGCGAAGGCTACGTTTGGGATAACAATAACAGCATCGACGCAGGCCATTTGGCAAACAAGACAGAGAATGCCGTCCTGTGCAGCGGTGAAAACGCCTTCGACTCCGGTGCCAACATCCAGGTTATGGAAGACGGCAAGTACCGCCTGATTCTCAAAACCGATGCCGAAACGCTGGCGCTGTGCAGCCTGTCCTACGAGCGTCTGGGCGATGCTGATCCCAAGCCTGTCCTGGATATTACTTATGACATGAAGCTGTGGGCATCCTTCAACGACTGGTCCGGCCAGGATATGAAGCAGAACGGCAGTGACCTGATCTGGTACTGCGAGTGCGACGTTCCCGCCGGCGGCGGTGAGTTTGGCGTCAAGAATGCGGCAACCGGCGACTGGTACTCCAGTGAGGGCAACTCCAAGAACATCACCTTGGAGGAAGGCCACTACATGGTCTTTATTGAGCTGGAGCTGATCGACGGAAAACCCGTTCTCAAGGGCGAGATCGTGGCGGCGGAGCCTGCCTATTATGTGGTGGGCACCTGCGGCAGCGGCGCCTGGGCAAAGGATGTCAATGCCGACAATACTGCGTACCGGATGACGGAGCAGGACGGTAAGTACGTTCTGACTGCCACCTTCACCGCGGAAGAGACCGTTGACTGGGCCGACGGCAAGGTGGCGTTCAAGATCGCCTACGGCTGCGGCGGCAGAGTTGCAAATGAATTTTGGTGGGGCGCTGAAGGCGGTGCGAATATCACTGTTGATCCCGGCACCTACACCATTACCCTGGATCCCGCAACCGGCACAGTCACTGTCGAGTAAAAACAATGAGCGTGCCGATGGAAAAACCGTCGGCACGCTTTTTTCTAAATTCGGATGTGGTGGTCACAGGGACTTTCGTCTCTGTCGATGGCCTTGCGGGCGGCGGCTACAACAGCCTTGGCGTAGGCACCGTAATCCAGCATGGGGTCCGTGAGGAGAAAGGTGCCCGCATCCGGCTCCCCGGCGGAGTGGGGATCGGTCACCCGGTCGAAACAGCCGCGAAGATAGGAAAGATAATCCTGACTCCTGACCTCATCACAGACGAGGACGATATTTTGACATCCGCTCTGCTCCACCGCCTGCCGGCGAAGCTTCCGGGCATCGAATGTGATGCAGTAGAACAGATCGTCCTGGATCTGGCCGTCCAGGTAAAGCACCGGAACGAAGCTGTTGTTTGCAAGAATCCTGAAATCCTCTTCGGAGATATCGATGGCAAAAACCGCGTCCACATTGGTGACCTGCTGCTGCAGGCATTTCCCGGTGAGCAAAACCAAATGGTAGCCAGCCTTTTCGGCCTCCTCCGCTAAGGCTTGGAGCAGTCGCTGCTTGTGGGCGCTGCTCCCGGTGTGCGGAACATAAACGCCGAAATTATTCGTTTTTCCTGTGGCCAGAGCACGGGCACTGGCACTGGAAACGTAGCCAACCATATTGGCGACATGCAGGATCCGCTTCTTGGTTTCCGCGCTTATGGACTGATTTGGCACATCGTTGAGAACATAGGAGACTGTGGCGGTAGACACACCGCACTCCTTTGCTATGTCCTTCATCGTATACTTCTTTTTCACGCAACAATCTTATCATACAGGAGAATAACTGTCAAATGCTGAATTTATCAATTTCTCACATCCCGGGAACGGTGGATGCCTGTCCCATGGACGGCATGATGCATCTGCGTTTTCGGGTGCAGAAGGGGATGGTAACCGCCGCAAAGCTGGTCTACAACTGCAATAAAAATATGTGGCACCAGTTTCGCAACGAGGAGCAGATGGCGATCACCTTTTCTGATTCGGAGCTGGAATATTACAGCGTGGCGGTTCCCATGACGGACACCCGCTTTTCCTATATATTTGAACTGACCTGCGCCGATGGAAAAGTCCGCTGCTTTTCGGAAGAGGGGCTGACGGAGAACTATGACCACAGCCTGGGATATTTCAGTTTCTTCCAGTACACATCCCAGTTTCCCTGTGATACCATGGCGGTACCGGAGTGGGTCAAGACTGCCGTCTGCTATCAGATCTTCCCGGAGCGGTTCGCCATGGGCAGATCCGGGAAGGATACCGGCTATATCAATGCGGAGTGGGGCGTCAAGCCCACGCCCAAGAGCTACTACGGCGGCGATCTGACCGGTATCCGGGAGCATTTGGATTATCTTGTGGACCTGGGCGTGAATGTACTGTACATGACCCCGGTATTCTGCTCTCCCACCAACCACAAGTATGAGATCACGGATTACGAAAATGTGGACCCTGCCTTTGGGGGCAACGAGGCCCTGAAAGCGCTGATCGACGATGCCCACAAGCTGGGAATCAGGGTCATGCTGGACGGCGTGTTCAACCATTGCTCCTGCCGCCACCCATTCTTCCTGGATGCCCGGAAGAACGGTGAAGCATCCCCCTATTACGATTGGTTCCTCTGGAAGGAGGATGGCGGCTACATGACCTTCGGCAGCGTCGAGACCATGCCGAAGCTGAACACAGGGAACAAGGAAGTGATCCGCTATTTTTCCCATGTGGCAGTTATGTGGATGCGCCGTTACGGCGTAGACGGCTGGCGGCTGGACGTGTCCGACGAGATCTCCCACAGGTTCCTGCGGGCCTTCCGGGACGCGGTGCTGGAGCAAGATCCCCAGGCCATCATCATCGGCGAGGACTGGCACCGGGCAGTACGGTATCTAAACGGTGACGAATACGACGGTATCATGAACTATGGCCTTACGAAAGCCTGCTTGGATCTGCTGGCATTTGAGACCATCGGCAGCAGGGCGTTCCTGGATCGGCTCGTGCGGCTGTACCACACTTACAGCATCGCCGCCAACCAAAAAATGCTGAACCTGCTGGGCAGTCATGACACCGACCGCTTCCTGACGAGAGTAAAAGGGGATGCCCAGCGGTTCCGTACCGCCGCTGCCATCATGTTCTTCTACCCGGGCATTCCCTGTGTGTACTATGGGGATGAGATCGGCATGGAGGGCGGTTATGATCCCGATTGCCGCCGCACCTTTGACTGGAACGAAGACCATTGGGATCAGGAGACCCGGGACCTGATCAAGGGGCTGATGAAGCGGAAAAAGGAGCCTGCGCTGTCGGAGGGCGCATTCAGCATCGGCGAAGAGGGCGGCATCATTACCATTACCCGCAGCGCGCCGGGACAGTCGCTGCGGCTGCGCATAAACGGAACAGGCACGGTCAATGCTGGGCTTTGCCCATACGGATTTGAGATCAAGGAGGAACTGTAA
The DNA here is from genome assembly GCA_964531435.1 of uncultured Oscillospiraceae bacterium. Lineage (GTDB taxonomy): Bacteria > Bacillota > Clostridia > Oscillospirales > Oscillospiraceae > Faecousia. Next base: position 27,187 of record CAZHEG010000002.1, read on the forward strand.
CATGAAAAAGCTGATTTCCATGATGCTGGCGCTTAGTATGGCATTGGCCTTGTTTGCCGGATGCAGCGGTGATGACACCCCCGGGGGCAGCGTCAATACCTCCGGCCTGTATGATCAGGTCATGGCCCGTTTTAACGGCGAACTGGAACAGGGTGCTGTGATCAAGGTGCTGGAAAACGATACGGCTGTGGAGCTGGGCTATGTGGATGCGCTGATCGAGGCCTTTAACAAGGCCTATGCCGACCGGGGTATCCGCGCCGAGCGAATGAACATCGACCAGTATTCCGACCTGGCTACCGACGGCCCATACGGCTACGGCCCGGATGTGTGGTATCAGGCCAACGATATTCTGATGAAGTATGCCGACAATCAGCACCTGCTCCCGCTCCCGATCTATGACATGGAATGCTATGCCGAGATCCCCCAGAGTGCATGGAACGCCTACGCCACCGAGATGAACGGCGAGACCTTCTACTGCGGCATTCCCCTGAATGTCCAGTCCGGTATGCTGTATTACATCGAATCCATGCTGCCCGATGACTGGGAAACCGAATGGGACGTGAACAGCAACGGCACCCCAGATTTCTTTGAAACCTATACCGCCCTGTATGCTTACTCCCAGCAGTGCAAGCAGGGCACAGAAAAGACCCAATACGGCTACCTGGATGAAACCGTAGATACCTACTTCATGAGCGGTTATCTCTTTACCTTTGGCGGCTATGTTTTCGGCAAGAACGGCACCGATGCCAGTGATATTGGTCTGGCGGCAGGGCAGAGCTACAAGGGTGCCCGGATGATTCAGCAGTGGGCCGGGCAGATGAATAACACGGAAGTGCTGGATAATACTTTCTCTTCCGCGGCCTATCAGTATCTGGCAGACGGCGTGATGCTCTGCACCGTCACCACACCTGACGTTTCCCGGATGTTCATCCGCTCCATGGTGGCCAGCGGAAAGTGGACAGAGGAAGAAGCCCAGGCGGATCTGAAAATGGTCACTGTACCCCGGCTTCCTGTCAGTGCCGACCTGACTGCTGACAACTGGCAGGATACCGTCACCAATATGGAGGAGCTGACGGTGGAAACCACCATGATGGGCGGTATCAACGGCTACGGCATCTCCGCTTACACCCAGTATCCCAATGCCTCTCTGGCCTTTATCGAGTTTGCCACTTCCTACGAGCAGGCCGTTCTGCGCAACCGGTATTTGGGCGTGGCGCCTGCCCGGGCAGACGCGGCGGAAACCATTTCCCAGACGGATGCTACCGTGGGTATCCTGTTTGACCGGCTGGACCGGGGGCTGATCAGCATTATGCCCGCCATCACGGAGATCGGTCAGCTTTGGACGCCTGCGGAATCCTTCCTCATTGACCTGTCCACCGATCCCTACCGGGCAGAGCGCGGCGAGGAGCGGCTGTACGAAACCGACGAGCAGATCAAGGCGGGCTTGGAACGTTTGGTGACGCAGATCAGAGATGCGATCGAAACACTGGCATAACCATTGCAAACCGGTGCTCCCCTCAATGACATAAAGACGGAAGGTGGTCTGATGAAACAAAAAACAGTGGAATTTCTACGCTGGACACCCTGGCAGGTGAAGCTGTCCATGCTCATCATGGGCCTTGGCCAGCTCTGCTATGGGCAGATCGTCAAGGGCTTGTTCTACCTGGGCTGTTTCGGCGTGATTGTTACATATTTCATCACCGGCGGTTTTGAAAACCTGGTGGGCTTCTTCACCCTGGGAACCAGGGAAGAGAACCTGTGGCTCGGAATTCCCGGCGACAACAGCTTGACGATGCTGATTTTGGGCCTGTTCTCCATTTTTATCCTGCTATTTACGGTGGTTCTGTACATCACCAATGTGAAGGACGTTGTGTTCACGGCCCGGCAGAAAGAACAGGGGAAGCCTGTCCACAAGTTCCGTCAGACCTTGGCGACCGCCGCGGATGACAAGTTCCATTTGACTGCCCTTAGCCTTCCTGTGGTGGGCGTGTCCATCTTCTCGGTGCTTCCCATCGTGTTCATGATCCTCATTGCCTTTACGGATCTGGGCGGTGATGTGGTCTATCCGAAGCTGGCAAACTGGTCATTCTCCGCCTGGAAGAAGATCATGAGCCTGGGCAAGATCGGCAGCACCTTCGGCAAGATCCTGGGCTGGAACATCGTCTGGGCCGTGCTGTCTACCGCGCTGAACTTTGTGGTGGGACTTGGAATGGCACTGCTGCTGAATAAACGCAATGTGAAAGGCTCCAAGTTTTGGCGGGCCTTCCCGATCCTGGCCTATGCCATTCCGGGTTTTATCTCCATGCTGGGCTTTAAGTATATGTTCTCCCAGTCCGGCCCCATCAACTATTATCTGGACCAAGCGGGTCAGATGCGGATCTTCTTTTTGACCAACGATGCGTCCGCCAAGTGGTGGGCCAGAGGGATCGGCCTGTTTGTGAATATGTGGATCAGCGCCCCCTCCATCATGCTGATGGCAACGGGTATCCTTAGTAACATCGATACCAACCTCTATGAAGCGGCTTCTCTGGATGGTGCCTCCGGCTTTAAGCAGTTTAAAAAGATCACCCTGCCCTTTGTGGTGTTCTCCACCACCCCGGTGCTGATCAGCCAGTTTGTGGGCAACTTCAATAACTTCGGTATTTTCTTCTTCCTCCGCAGCGGTGTGATCTCCAACTATGCCGACTATTTCCTGGCCAGTGATACGGACCTTCTGATCAACTGGCTGTATAAGCTGTCGGTGGATAACAACTACTATTCCATTGGAGCGGCCATCAGCCTGATCATCTTCCTCATCACCGCCAGCCTGTCGCTGATGGTATACGTCCGTACAGCAGCCTATAAGCAGGAGGATACCTTCCAATGAAAAAGAAGCTGACACCCCGCCGCGCGGCGGACAATATCTTTACATACCTGGCACTGGTCGTCATGTCGGTGGTATTCCTGTTTCCCTGCCTGTGGCTGATTTTGGCATCTCTGTCCAGGACCGGCAGCCTGTACGATTTCAAGGGCTTCTTCCCGGAGGAATACAGCTTCCAGACCTTCATTGACCTGTTCACAGATGACGTCAACGGCCTGTATCCCTACAAAACATGGTTTTTCAACACCCTGTATGTGGCCACCTGCAGCGCGTTCTTCGGCACCATTCTGGTGCTGCTGACAGGCTACGTTATGTCCCGGTTCCGGTTTAAGGGAAGAGATGCCATCAAGAAAACTACCCTTGTGCTGGGAATGTTCCCCGGCTTTATGGGCATGACTGCCATCTACATCATCATGACCCAGCTGGGACTGATCAACAAGCTGGAATCTCTGATCTTCTACTATTCCGCTACCGCTCCTTTGGGTTATATGGTGCAGAAAGGCTATTTTGACTCTATTCCCAACACCATTTTTGAGGCTGCGCGCTTGGATGGCGCTACCAATTTGCAGGTATTTACAAAGGTGACCATGCCCTTGAGCAGATCCATGCTGGTGTACACGGTGCTGACCCAGTTCGCGTGGCCCTGGAGCGATGTGCTGCTGCCGAAGCTACTGCTGAAGGACCGGAATATGTGGACCGTGGCCGTGGGCCTCTTTAACCTGCCGGAGACCCACTTCGCCCGGTTTGCGGCAGGCTCCGTGTTCATCGCCATTCCCATCGTGATCCTGTACTTCTGTCTGGTCAAGCACATTGTCAACGGCCTGACCGCCGGCTCTGTGAAGGGATAATTGTGAATCATACAAAAAAGGGTGCGCCGCAGGCGCACCCTTTCTGTATCATGTTGGGGGCAGATGACCGCACCGGACGAAGATCCAGCTTCCAAGCCGGAAGGTCATTTCCGTCAGCTTTTCGCTGATGGGGCGGATCTCCAGGTATTCATCCGTCACCGTCACAAAAAGCTGATCCGCCTCCTGCTCTACCAGGTAGAAGGACCGGTCCAGATCCTTTACGCTCTTCATAAACTCCGGCGAGCCGAAGGGAACCGGGGTCAGGAAGCCCCGGGTGCTGTCCACGGTGCCCTCCTGCGCCGTCAGCTCGGGCCTGCCCAGCAGGGGCGTGATCAGGGCGTCGGGGAATTTCTGGCGCATCAGGCGGTCCTTTTTCACTTTTTTGCAGCCCCGCCCGCAGGCTGCCAGGCTATATGACTGACGGATCACGCCGATCTCTCCGTCGGCGCTGTCATCCAACAGGCTGTCAACACTGACGCGCAGCAGCCGCGACAGGTTCTTCAAATTTTCCACATCCGGCAGGCCCTTGTCCGTTTCCCACTTGGCGATGGCCGACCGGGAAACGCACATTTTTTCCCCGAGCTGCTCCTGCGACAGACCGCAGCATTTCCGCGCGTACCTGATTTTCTCTCCCAGCGTCATAATTTCCTCCGATTTTCTTGCTTTTGTGTCATTTTACACCAGTTTTCGGCAGAAATCAATAAAGGCGGCAGGCTATTCTTGTTACGATGCGTGACTTTCCCGCAAATCTCTTGACATTGGCAGCACCCGGTGCTATGATGCTTTCTGAAGGGCACCTCTAAAAAACTCCCCTTTTGTGATTTGTGCGGATCTTTTGCTCCAACAATTCATTTCGAAAAGTCCGCAATACACAAAGTATTCCGAACTTTCCGAAACTTTTG
>CAZHEG010000003.1:0-25921 GCA_964531435.1 uncultured Oscillospiraceae bacterium
CAGATTCTGGAGCTGATGAAGGAGCTGCAGAAGGACTTCGGAATGTCCATCCTGTTCATCACCCACGACCTGGGCACCGTCGCCAGAATGTGCGACCGTGTCGCGGTCATGTACCTGGGCCGGATCGTTGAGTCTGCGCCTGCCGAGGAGATTTACAAGAATCCCCAGCACCCCTACACCCAGGGACTGATCGGTTCCGTTCATAAGATCGGCACCAAGAAGCAGGATAAGCTGTTCTCTATCGAGGGCACCGTGCCTCTGGCGTTGAACCTGCCCGCCGGCTGCGGCTTCTATGACCGCTGCCATAAGCGCATTGACGGCGTCTGCAATGTGTATGATCCCAACCTGGTGGATGTGGGTAACGATCATAAGATCGCCTGCTTTGCCTGCACCGGCTGCCCCAACGAAAAGAAGGAGGGCGAAGCAAATGAGTGAGAATAAGAAGATTCTGGATGTGCAGAACATCCACATGAACTTCAATTCCAAGGGAATCTGCGTCCGTGCCGTTTCTGACGTCAGCTTCACCGTCAACGAGGGTGAGACCATCGGCATCGTCGGTGAGAGCGGCTGCGGTAAGACCACTCTGGGCCGCTGCATCGTCCGGGCCTATGAGCCTACCTCCGGCAATGTTGTCTATATTACCGAGGACGGTGACGAGATCGATTTCCTGAAGATCGACAAGAAGGAGATGAAGAAGTACCGCAAGGAGATCCAGATGATCTTCCAGGATCCCTATTCTTCTCTGGATCCCCGAATGACGGTGCTCGATATCATCAAGGAGCCGCTGGTGGCCAATTTCCCAAAGATGCCCAAGGCGGAGATGGAGCGCCGGGTCATGGATATTGCCGCGAAGGTGGGCCTGAATACCACCTATCTGAAGCGTTATCCCCATGCATTTTCCGGCGGTCAGCGCCAGCGCATCGGAATTGCCCGGGCCCTGGTCCTGAATCCCAGAGTCATCGTCTGCGACGAAGCGGTTTCCGCTCTGGACGTTTCCATCCAGGCTCAGGTCATCAATCTGCTCCACGAGCTGCAGAAGGAATTCGGCCTGACCTACCTGTTCATCAGCCATGACCTGTCTGTGGTGGAATATATCTCCGATAAGGTCGGCGTGATGTACCTTGGCAAGATGGTAGAATATGCCCCCACGGAGGCCATGTTCTCCCACCCCCTCCATCCTTATACCGAGAGCCTGCTCTCCGCTGTGCCTGTGGCTGACCCCACGGTGAAGCAGGAGCGCATCCCCCTGAAGGGTGAGATTCCCAATCCCGCCAATCCTCCCAGCGGCTGCTATTTCCATACCCGCTGCCGTTACTGCACCGAGAAGTGCTCCCAGGAGGCGCCGGAATATGTGGAGCTGGAGAAGGATCACTTCGTTGCCTGCCACCGGGCCAAGGAACTGCAGCTGAAAGGATTCTCCTATGAGTAAAAATCTGATCATTTTTACGGATTCCGGCGATACCATTATTGACGAAGCCACTCAAGTGCGAGATAATAGAGGCATCGTGCTGGAAGCGGATTTTATCCCCGGCGCGGGGGAGGTGCTAAAGCAGCTCCATGACGAAGGGTATACCATCGCGTTGGTTGCCGACGGCGAGTGGGAGTCCTTCCAGAATGTCTACAAGAAAAACGGCCTGGGCTACTGCTTTGACGCGTGGATCGTATCCGAGGTCGTTGGCTTGCAGAAGCCCGCTCCCATCATGTTTGAAAAGGCTTATGAGGCGCTGAACCTGACGGAAGCGGACAAGCACCGCATCGTCATGATCGGCAACAACCTGAAAAAGGATATTGCCGGTGCCAACCGCCAGGGCCTGATCTCCGTGTGGCTGGACTGGTCTCCCCGGTATTTCCATACCGTGGAGGAGCCGGACTGGCAGCCGGATCACACCGTCAAGACCCCCGGGGAGCTGCTTGAGCTGCTGCACGAACTGAACGAGAAACTGGAAAAGTAAAGTTGAGGATATGCCAATGGATGTAATGGCACACAAAACTTTAATTGAAGAAAAGCTTGCGAAGCTGATCGAAGCCTTCACCCCCATTCTTTATGAGGATGATGAGGTTTTTCTGGAGGGCATGAAGGGCAGAAATCTGGCTGGAGATGATATCCGCCGCTACCAGCACTGGGAGTGGACTCAGGGCGTTGGCCTTTACGGACTTTGGAAGCTGCTGGAACGGACAGGGGAGAGGAAGTATCTGGACATTCTCACCCGGTTCTTTGATGCCCAGCTTGCCATCGGCTTTCCCGCCCTGAATGTCAATACCATGGCTCCTTTTCTGACCATGTCCTATGTGGGTGAGTATCTGGGAGAAGAAAAGTATCTGCAGCCCTGCCGGGAAAGCGCCGCATGGATCATGGAGCATTTTCCCCGCACCAAAGAGGGCGGTTTCCAGCATATGACCTCCGACACCCTCAACGATCAGGAGCTTTGGGACGACACCCTGTTCATGACGGTCCTGTTTCTTGCGAATATGGGCCGCATTGAGGGAAACCGGGCGTACATCGACGAAGCCCAGCACCAGTTCCTGCTCCACGCCAAATACCTGGCCGATGAGAATACCGGTCTTTGGTACCACGGCTGGACCTTCAACGGCAGCCATAATTTCGCCGGGGCATTCTGGGGCCGGGGCAACTGCTGGGTCACCATTGCCATTCCGGAATTTCTGCAGATGGTTACCGTGGCGGATGATGTCAAGCAGAAGCTGATCGCCGTGCTGAAGCATCAGCTCCACAGCCTGCGCCATTATCAGGACGAAAGCGGTATGTGGCATACACTGATCGATGACCCCACCTCCTATGTGGAGTCCAGCGCCACCTGCGGCTTTGGCTACGGCATTCTCCGGGCTGTCCATACCGGCCTGGTGGGTGCGGAGTATGAGGATGTTGCCTGGAAGGCGCTGGAGCCCATCCTGAATTGCATTTCCGGGGACGGTGTGGTGCAGCAGGTTTCCTATGGCACCCCCATGGGCCGTGAGAGCAAGGATTTTTATAAGAATATTGCCCTCAAGCCTATGCCTTATGGTCAGGCACTGGCCATGCTGTTTCTGATCGAATGTCTGCATCATTGAGAAATAATCTGCGCATTGGCTGCTTTGACGCAGAGCCTTCCGAAGCTGTATCATAGAAATATCCGATATTTTTACATAATGAGCGGCTATAATGGGAAAATGAGGTCGCTCGGCCTCATTTTCCCATATTTTTTCGTAAACAAGAAAATACAAGTGCTGCCCGGCAGGGACACTTTTATCAATATGTATTTATTTTCTAGGAGGAATATATATGAACGCATTACCTGTCATGAAGCCCTATATTGGCGGTGAGTGGATCGAAAGTGAAAGCAAGAAGTACACCACCATCTATGACCCCTCCACCGGCAAGCCTATTGCCCAGGTACCCCAGTGTACTGCCACTGAGGTCGAAAAGGCCATCGCTGCCGCCAAGGCTGCATATCCCGCATGGAAGGACACTCCCGTGCGCAACCGTGCCAGCATCATGATGAAGCTGCGCAATCTGATCGAGCGGGATAAGGAAGAGCTGACTCTGATGGTGGCCACTGAAAACGGCAAGTGCTGGAGTGAGGCCGCCGGTGATGTGGCCAAGGCTCTGGAAATGACCGAGCTTGCCTGCTCTGCACCCAGCCTTTTGATGGGCGAGAGCCTGATGGACACCTCCTCGGGATACGATACTACCCTTTACCGGGAGCCCATCGGTGTGTTCGCCGGCATTGCTCCCTGGAATTTCCCCGCCATGATTCCTGTGGGCTGGATGGCACCTCTGGCTATTGTCTGCGGCAACACCTTTGTGCTGAAGCCCGCCTCCACGACTCCCATGACCTGCATGAAGTTTGCAGAGCTTTACAAGGAAGCAGGAGTTCCCGACGGCGTGTTCAACATTGTTCCCTGCTCCCGCAATGAGGCTGAGATCCTGCTGACCCATCCCGATGTCCGGGGCATTACCTTCGTCGGTTCCACCGAAGTGGGTCTGCACGTGTATTCCACTGCTGCTGCCCACGGCAAGCGGGTCCAGGCACTGTGCGAGGCTAAAAACCACGCCCTGGTGCTGAAGGATGCCCCCATCACCCGTACCGCCGCCGGCATCATGAACTCTGCCTTTGGCTGCGCCGGCGAGCGCTGCATGGCTCTGCCTGCCGTCGTGGTGGAAGAGGAGATCGCCGATGCTTTGGTTTCTGAGCTGGTGAGACTGTGCAAGGAGCAGAAGGTAGGCCCTGCCTATGATAAGAGCTCTAACCTGGGTCCTGTGGGCAGCAAGGGCCACCAGAAATTTGTGCTGGATTGGATCGAAAAGGGCATCGAAGAAGGCGCCCAGCTGGTTCTGGACGGCCGAAATGTGAAGGTGGAGGGCTATGAGGACGGCTACTACATCGGTCACACCATTTTCGACCATGTTACCGAGGAAATGACTATCGGCAACCGGGAGGTCTTTGGCCCGGTGCTGTGCATCAAGCGTGTCAAGAGCTTCGAGGATGGCCTGGCGCTGATGAACCGGAATCCCTTTGCCAACGGCAGTGTGATCTTCACCCAGAACGGCTACTATGCCCGGGAGTTCGCCAAGCGCACCGACGGCGGCATGGTTGGCGTGAATGTTGGCATTCCCGTGCCCATCGGCGTGTTCCCCTTCTGCGGCCATAAGCGCTCCTTCTTCGGCGATCTCCACTGCCACGGAAAGGATGCCTTCCGCTTCTATACCGAGAGCAAGTGCGTCACCGCCCGCTGGTTCGACGAGGAAGAAATGAAGAAGGAAAAAGTGGATACCTGGGACGGCAGTGCCCTGTAAAGGAGGCTCTTTGTATGAGCTACATTACATTTGACGATTCCCGGCCCTATGACGTGGTTCTCCTGGGCCGTGTGGCGGTGGATTTTAATCCTGTGGACTATTTCCAGCCCCTGGAGGATTGCACCACCTTTAAAAAATATGTGGGCGGCAGCCCCGCCAATATCGCGGTAGGCGCTGCCCGACATGGCCTGAAGGTGGGCTTCTTCGCCAGAGTGTCCGATGACCAGCTGGGCGATTTTGTGGTCCACTTTTTTGAGAAGGAGGGCATCGATACCTCCCGGATCCGCCGCTGTGAAAACGGCGAAAAGATCGGCCTGACCTTTACGGAGATCTTGTCCCGGGACGAGAGCAGCATCCTGATGTACCGCAACTGCATCGCCGACCTGCAGCTCCATCCTGATGATATCGATGAAGATTACATCAAAAATGCCAAGATCCTGCTGATCTCCGGTACCTCTTTGGCGGCAAGTCCCTCCCGGGAAGCGGCGCTGAAGGCCGTCATGCTGGCAAAGCGCCACGGTACCCGTGTCCTCTTTGACATTGATTACCGCAGCTATTCCTGGAAGAATAAGGACGAAATTTCCATTTACTATTCCATGGTCGCCCGGGATGCGGATATCATCATGGGCAGCCGGGAGGAATTTGACCTGATGGAGGCCCTTGTTGAGCCGGGCCGTGATGACATTGCCTCCGCTAAGGCCTGGCAGGCACATAACGCCAAGATCGTGATCATCAAGCATGGAAAGCGCGGCTCTACGGCTTACACCTGTGACGGAAAGCAATATACTGTCCGCCCCTTCCCGGTGGAGGCGCTCAAGTCCTTCGGCGGCGGCGATGGCTACGGCGCAGGCTTCCTGTACGGCCTGTTCAGCGGCTGGGAGCTCATAGATTCCCTGGAATTTGGCTGCGCGCAGGCTTCCATGATGGTGGCTGCCCACTCCTGCAGCGAGGAGATGCCCACGGCGGATGCGGTCCATGCCTTTATCCGCGCCAGCAAGGAAAAGTACGGTGAAAATGTCTGCTGCGATAGGGAGGAAGCACAATGAGCGTTATGACAGTGGGCCAGGCCATCGTAAAATTCCTGGATAACCAGTATGTGGAGCTGGATGGGGAAGTCACCAAGTTTGTCGACGGTGTGTTTACAATCTTCGGACACGGCATCGTGGTGGGCCTGGGTCAGGCGCTGGATGAAGATCCCGGCGCGCTGAAGGTTTATCAGGGCCGCAACGAGCAGGGCATGGCCCACGTGGCTACCGGATTTGCCCGCCAGAATAACCGGCGGAAGATCATTGCCTGCGCATCCTCCATCGGCCCCGGCGCTGCCAATATGGTTACCGCTGCTGCCACTGCTACGGTCAACCGCATTCCGCTGCTGCTGCTCCCCGGCGATACCTTCGCTGTGCGTCAGCCCGATCCGGTGCTGCAGCAGTTGGAGCAAAGCTATTGCCCCAGCGTCACCACCAATGACGCTTTCCGCCCCGTGTGTAAATTCTGGGACCGGATCACCCGGCCGGAGCAGCTGATGTCCACCATGGTCCAGGCAATGCGGGTCCTGACGGATCCTGCCGAGACCGGCGCGGTCTGCGTAGCCCTTTCCCAGGACGTGGAGGGCGAAAGCTACGATTACCCCGACTATTTCTTCCAGAAGCGGGTACACCGCATCCGCCGCATCGAGCCTGTGAAGGCTGACCTGGATGAATTGGTGGCATTGATTTGTGAAAGCAAAAAGCCCATGATCATCTGCGGCGGCGGCGTCCGCTATTCGGAGGCCGGTGCTGCTCTGGAGAAGCTCTGCGAAACCTTCCGGATTCCCTTCGGCGAGACCCAGGCCGGTAAATCCGCCTGCCATGGGTCCCATCCCATGAATTTGGGCGGTGTGGGCGTTACCGGCAATCTTGCTGCCAATACCATCGCCCGGGATGCCGACCTGATCATCGCTGTTGGTACCCGCCTGTCCGACTTTACCACCGGCTCCAAGGAGCTTTACGGCCATAAGAAGCTGGTGTCCATTAACATTTCCGCTTTTGACGCCGCCAAGATGGATGCCACTATGGTCATCGGCGATGCCAAGGCAACCCTGCGGTTGCTTCATGAGGAGCTGTGGGCCGCGGATTACGTCAGCGGCTATCATGGGCAGATCGAAGCGGCAAAGAAGGCATGGGAAAATGAGTATGCATCCCTAGCTGCCTACCGCTACGGTGAAAACTTCCAGCCCATTATCGCGGCCCGGCACGAAAGCTCCATCGGCGAATTTGTGGATGTCACCGGCGGTGAGATCACGCAGACCAGCGCCATCGCGTTGATTCGGGAAGCTATTGATCCCGATGCCATCATTGTGGGCGCCTCCGGCAGTCTGCCCGGCGATCTGCAGAGAATGTGGACCACCGACAAAAAGGATGCCTATCAGATGGAATACGGCTTCTCCTGCATGGGCTATGAGGTTGCCGCGGCTCTGGGTGCGAAAATGGCCTGCCCCCAGCAGGAAGTGTACTCCATGTGCGGCGACGGCGCATTCATCCTGATGCACAGCGAGCTGGTCACATCCCTGCAGGAGCATAAGAAGATCAATGTTCTGCTGTTTGATAACTGCGGCTTTGGCTGCATCAACAATCTGCAGATGAGCAACGGCATCGGCAATCTCGCCACCGAGTTCCGCTACCGGGATTCCTCCGGCGGCCTGAACGGCGGGATGATCCCCATCGATTACGCCATGGTGGCAGCGGGCTACGGCTGCAAGACCTATACGGCCCATACCCTTGAAGAGCTGAAGGCCGCGCTGGAGGATGCCAGGAAGCAGACCGTATCCACCCTGATCGACATCAAGGCCCTTCCCAAGACCATGACGGACGGCTATCATTCCTGGTGGAACGTGGGCCTTGCCAGCACCACAGCCTCGCCCGCACAGCAGAAGGCGTATAAGAACCTGATCGAGAATCGGGAAAAAGCGAGAAAATACTGATATTTCGGGGGAAAGAACAATGTTTTCTGGAAAAAATGTAAAACTTGGTATCGCACCCATCGCCTGGACCAATGATGACCTTCCGGAGCTGGGCGGCGAGAATACCTTCCAGCAGTGTGTCAGTGAGATGGCTCTGGCGGGCTTTACCGGCTCTGAGGTAGGCAACAAATACCCCAAGGATCCCGCTGTATTGAAGCCTGCGCTGGAGCTGCGGGGCATTGAGATCTGCAATGCCTGGTTCTCCACCTTCCTGATCAGTAAACCCTACGAGGAAACGGAAGCAGAATTTGAAAAGCACGTTGCTTTTCTTGCCGCCATGGGCGCCAAGGTCGTAGGCGTTTCCGAGCAGAGCTACTCCACCCAGGGCATCCAGACCCAGCCTGTGTTTGAGGGTAAGTATGTGATGAACGACCATGAGTGGGATCTGCTGTGCGACGGCCTGAACCGCCTGGGCAAGCTGTCCCTGGAGAAGTACGGTGTGGCCCTGACCTTCCACCATCACATGGGTACCGTTGTACAGACCGCGGCTGAAACCGACCGGCTGATAGAAGGCACGGATCCGGCCCTTGTGAGCCTGCTCTTTGACAGCGGCCACTTTGTCTACTGCGGCGAGGATCCTGTTGAACAGGTCCGAAAGCACGCGAAGCGCATCAAGCACGTCCATCTGAAGGATATCCGTCCTGACGTGGTGGCCCGTGTCCGCGAGGATGGGCTCAGCTTCCTGGAGGGTGTCCGCCAGGGTGCCTTCACCATCCCCGGTGACGGCTGCGTTGAGTTTGATCCCATTTTCAAGATCCTTGCCGAGAACGGCTACGAGGGCTACATGGTGGTGGAAGCCGAGCAGGATCCTGCTAAGGCCAACCCCCTGGAATATGCCATTCGCGCAAGAAAATTCATCCGGGAACATTCCGGTCTGTAATTTGGAGGGAAATTTATGGTTACTGTTGGCATTATCGGCGCGGGCCGTATTGGCAAGGTTCACACCGAAAGCATCTGCAATTATGTCCGCAACGCCCGCATCAAGACCGTTGCTGACCCCTTTATGAATGATAATACCGCGTCCTGGCTCAAGGGACTGGGCGTGGAGGGCACCACCAAGGATTACCACGAGATTCTGAACGATCCCGAGATCGACGCGGTTCTCATCTGCTCCTCCACCAATACCCATTCTCCTATTTCTCTGGAAGCCATTGCCGCCGGCAAGCATGTGTTCTGCGAAAAGCCCATCGACCATGACCTGACGAAGATCAAGCAGGTGGTCGAAGCGCTGAAGGGCAGCAACATCAAGTATCAGGTGGGCTTCAACCGCCGCCATGACCACAATTTCGCCGCCGTCAAGCAGGCGATCGTGGATGGCAAGGTGGGCGATGTGCACATCATTAAGATCACCTCCCGTGATCCCGAGCCCCCCAGTGCCGAGTACGCGGCCGTTTCCGGCGGCATGTTCCTGGATATGACCATTCATGATTTTGACATGGTGCGGTTCCTGGCCGGCTGTGATGCCGAGGAGATCTATGTCCAGTCCGCTGTTCTGGTGGATCCTGCTATCGGCGAAGCCGGCGACGTGGATACCGCTGTTATTACGCTGAAGATGGAAAACGGCGCCATCGCCGTCATCGACAATTCCCGCCGTGCAGCCTACGGCTATGACCAGCGGGCAGAGGTGTTCGGCTCCAAGGGCATGGTGGCGACTGCCAACGATACCCTGTCCACCGCGGTCCTCAGCAATGCCGAGGGCGTTACCGGTGAGAAGCCCCTGTATTTCTTCCTGGAGCGGTATATGCAGAGCTTTGCCACGGAAGTCAAGGGCTTTATCAATGCCATTGAGAACGATACCGACACCCTGGTTGGCGTGGAGGACGGATTGAAGCCTGTTCTCATGGGCATCGCCGCTAAGAAGTCCGTTGAGGAGCACCGCCCGGTCAAGCTGTCCGAGATCCTCTACTAAGGTGATATTATGAGCAAGGAATTTTCCTATCCTGAATTTGAAAGCGGAGTGAAGATCCTGTCCCGGGCCGGGGATGCCGTCAACGATATGATGATGAACATCACCGTCTACCGCATGGCGGCAGGGGAGGAGCGCACCTTCTGCTGCCCCTGTGAAGAAATGGCGGTCCTGCTGGTGCTGGGTAAAATCAGCTTTGCCTGGGACGGTAAGGAAGAGCTGGGCGAACGCCGCAGCTTTATTGAAGAGGGCCCCTACTGCCTCCATGTCAGCCGGGGTATTTCTGTTACCGTCAAGGCCCTCGCCGACAGCGAGGTGCTGGTGCAGTCTACGGAAAATGATGCTGATTTCGGCTGCATTTTCTACCGCCCCGAGGATTGCCGGGATGATATCTTCGGCCTGGATGTGTATGACAACAAGATGAAGCGCACTGTTCGCACCGTCTTTGACTACAAGAACGCACCCTATTCCAACATGGTCAGCGGTGAAGTGGTGAACCATCAGGGCGGCTGGAGCAGCTACACGCCCCATCATCATCCCCAGCCCGAGGTCTATTACTACCGCTATGAGCGGCCCGAGGGCTTCGGTGCCTGCTTTATTGATGACAACGTCTACAAGATCATGGACGGCGCTGTGGCAGCCATTCCCTGCGGCAAGACCCATCCCCAGGTCACCGCGCCTGCATTCCCCATGTACTACTGCTGGATGATCCGCCATCTGCCGGGCAATCCCTGGACAGACCGGGTGGTGGATCCTCGTTATACCTGGATCGACGCAAGAATGAAGTAAACTCTTAAGAGGTAGCATTATGAACATTGGCAGACAGTGGACAGACCGTCTTCGCATCTGGGCGGAGCAGTTCCCCAAGCACTATTTCCGCCCGGCTGCATCCTTACCGGTGGAGTATTTCACCACCTTTTCCCAGCTTTCTTTTGAGGAAGCGGAAAAGGGGGAGTATTCTGCTGCTCCTGTTGGCACCAAGTGGGGCCAAAAATGGGAGTATGCCTGGTTCCGCACCGCTTTGACCGTTCCGGAGGAACTGGAAGGTCAGCGCTTGGTGCTTACCCTGGGCGTGGCGGAGGAGATGCTGGTATGGGTGGACGGCAGGGAAGCCGGTGCCATCGATAAGAAGCACCGCTATATCACCCTGTCCCGGTCTGCCAAAGCGGGAGACCGCTATGAGATTTATGCCGAATGCTATGCCGGGCATGGCGTTCGCAATGAGGGGGCCGGGCCGGTGGGCTTTGGGGAGGAAACTGTCCCCGAGCCCCCCGCCGCCCAGGTCACCACCGGAAACAGCTGCTTCGGCGTTTGGAACGAGGCTCTTTTCCAGGTGGCGATGGATTATCTGACCCTTTACGAGCTGGTCAAGAAGCTCCCGGATAAGAGCCTTCGGACCATGAAGATCGTGGAGGGACTGAAAAAGTTCACTTACACGGCAGATTTTGAGCTGCCGGAGCCGGAGCTGACGGAAAGCGTCGTTAAAGCAGGCGAGGTTTTGAAGCCTTTACTTGCCTGCCACAACGGCTCCACCGCCCCGGAATACACTGTTTTCGGCCAGTCCCATCTGGATATGGCATGGCTGTGGCCGGTTGAGGAGACCATGCGTAAATCCGCCCGGACTTACAGCAACCAGCTTGCCCTGATGGAAGAGTATCCCGACTATCAGTTCCTTCTGTGTGAGCCTCCCATTCTGGAGTACCTGAAGGAATACTATCCCAACCTTTGGCAGCGGGTGAGAGAGGGTGTCCGGCGTGGCAGCTTCATTCCCGAGGGTGCCATGTGGATCGAGAGCGATACCAATATCCCCTCCGGCGAAAGCCTGATCCGGCAGTTCGTCCGGGGCAGACGCTGGTTCCGGGAGGAGCTGGGCATTGACAGCAGGCTTGCCTGGATGCCGGATACCTTCGGCTTCAGCGCGGCGCTGCCCCAGATCATGTCGAAGTGCGGCGTGAAGTATTTTGCCACCCAGAAGCTGATCCGCCAGGATCCTGAGGCGGAGCCCTTCCCCTATAATGTTTTTTGGTGGGAAGGCATGGACGGCACCAAGGTGCTGAGCCATACTTACAAGAAAAATAACGCGGTATTCAACCCCGGTGACCTCATCACCCGGTGGGAGGAGGACCGTGTTCAGCAGGAAAATATCGAGGGACTCCTGTATCCCTTCGGCTACGGTGACGGCGGCGGCGGTCCCACCCGGGAAATGGTGGAAATGGCGGGCCGCTGCGCCGACCTGGAGGGTGCGCCCCGCTGCCGGATGGAAAGTCCTGCGGCATACTTTGAGCGGCTGGAGGAGGTCCCCGAAACATATACAGGAGAATTGTATCTTGCCTGGCACCGCGGCACGCTGACCTCTCAGGCGAAAACAAAGCAGGGCATCCGCTGGGCGGAAAGTGCCCTGAAACGGCTGGAATTCTTCCTTTCCAGGCAGATGCTTGCGGGCAAGCCCATGCCTGATAATTGGCGTGAAAGACTGGATGACCTGTGGAAGAAGCTCCTCTTTAACCAGTTCCACGATGTTGCTCCCGGTACTTCCATTGCCCGGGTCCATGCGCGCGCGGAGGAGGAGCTGCGGCAGGTTGCTGTCGGCTGCGACCAGATGATGAGCGAGCTGCTGGTTGGCCCCGATCCCCGGTCTGCCAGGCATTTCGTTTACAATTCCCTCAGCTGGGACAGATCCTGCCGCGGCGTGATGATCCCGGCCCAGAGCAGTGCCGTTTTGGATCATAACGTGCCCATGGAGGAAACTGTCCAGGCCCGCTTCCTGGAGCAGGAGGGCTGCTATGAGCTGTCCAATGCTTATTTGGTCTGCCGCATCAATTGCAGCGGCGAGCTGATCAGCGTCAAGCGCCCCGGCGGCAATACCGAGTATCTGGCAGGCCAGGGCAACCGCTTCCTGATGTTCAAGGATGTGAACACCTGCTACGATGCCTGGGAGCTGGGCAGTATGTATGAAAACCTGCCCGTAGAGCTGGATGGTCCTGTATCCGTTACTTTGCAGCAATGGCCCGGCAGGGCGGAGCTGGAGATCACCCGGATGTTGCACTGCTCCCGCCTGACCCAGCGAATCGTCCTGATGGGACATTCCCGGTCGCTGCGTTTTGAAACCCATATTGACTGGCAGGAGAAGCACAAGCTGCTGAAAGTGGCATTCCCCGTGAATGCATATGCCAGGGAAGCCATCCATGAAATTCAGTTCGGCTATGTCAAGCGGCCCACCCACCGCTCTTATCAGACCGATAAGGACCGGTATGAAGTCTGCAACCACCGCTACACCGTCCTGACCGACGGCGCCCATGGCGCGGCAGTGCTGAATGACGGCAAGTACGGCGTGAATGTAGTGGATAACGAGATCCGGCTGACCCTTTTGAAGTCCGCCATGATGCCGGACCAAACGGCCGACAGGGGAGACCAGTATTTTACCTATGAATTCTATCCCTTCGACGGTGCTTTCGCCGAAAGTGATGTACTGCACCAGGCGGCTGAACTCAATGAACCGATGATCGGCTGTGCCGATGGCGACGATGTGGGTCCCATCTTCCTGCCTGATCAGAACAATATCATCGTTGACACCGTCAAGCCGGCAGATACCGTTCCCAACGCCCTGCTGGTTCGTGTCTATGAAGCCATGGGCAAGCAGACTGACTGCGCTTTTACTGCCCACGCCGGCATCAAATCCGTTACGGAAACGGATATGATGGAGGAAGATCCCCAGAGTGTGGATCTGGGTCAAATCCACTTCCGCGCATTTGAGATCAAAACCTTTATTCTTACACTGTAAGAGGTACTATTATGTACAGAATCGGAATCGACCTGGGCGGTACCAATATTGTCGCCGGGCTTGTGAATGAGAAACTGACCATTGTGGACCGGACGGAGGTCAAAACGGATACGCCCCGCTCCGCCCGCAGCATCGCCGCGGATCTTTCCTCCATGGTAAAGCTTCTGATGGACCGAAACCACCTGAAGCGGGAGGATATCGCGTCCGTTGGCGTGGGCGTACCCTGCACCGCCAACCCGGAGACCGGGTGGATGGAGGACGCGGATCATCTGGGCTTTCCGGAAGCGCCTCTGGTGCAGATGCTCTCACGGCAGCTGGGTCTTCCGGTTCGGATCGGGAATGATGCCAATGTGGCAGCCTGGGGAGAATACAAGACAGGCGGCTATCAAACCGACTCCTTCATCATGGTGACCCTGGGCACCGGAGTCGGCGGCGGCATCATTTTGGGCGGCGCGCTGTGGGATGGAATCAACCATGCCGCGGGAGAATTCGGGCATATGACCATTTCCTACAATGGGGAGCCCTGCGCCTGCGGAAAGCGGGGCTGCTTTGAGCTGTATGGCTCCGCAACGGCACTTGTCCGCCGTGCCACGCAGAAAATGCGGTTTGATAACCGGACAGCCCTTTGGGAGCTTTGCGGCTACGATATCAGCAAGCTGGAAGCGAAAACCGTATTCGATGCCGCTGGCACTGGAGACCCCACTGCCCGGCAGCTGGTGGAAGAATACAGTGATTTCCTTGCGGAGGGCCTGGCAAATATCATCAACATTTTCCAGCCGGAATATCTGTGCATCGGCGGCGGAGTAAGCCGGGCAGGAGAGCAGCTGCTTTCCTTGCTCCGAACGAAAACCGCCAGCCGGGTGCTGACCGGAAGCTCCAAGCGCAGCACCAAAATCGTGCTTGCCAGGCTTGACAATGATGCCGGTGTGATCGGCGCCGCACTTTTGTGAATAGCAGGAGGAAGAAATATGAGAACCCATTACGAAGCCATGGTGCGCAGCACCGACAGGCGCATTGCACAGGCACTGACCACGCAGAACCTGAACCAGGACAGCCCTTACTTTGGCGCGTTTGTCATGCCCAACGGTGTTTATATGCAGAAGCACAGCCTGTACTGCATCGGCTATCTTGCGGAGGGCTATCTGTGCCCCGACAGCAAATATTATCACGATGAACATATTTTGACCGCCATGCTGCGCTGCCTTAGCTATGTGGACACCACCCAGCATGAGAACGGCCTGTTTGACTATATTACCTGCAATTTCTTCTCCGCGCCGGATACTGCTTTCTGCATCGGTATCATTCTGCCTGCTTACCGCTTCCTGCGGGGCCTTGGGCAGCGGACGGAGGGGGAAAGCATCCTGATGTCCCGGATGGAAAAGATCATCCACGCAGGCGCAAGGGGCCTGCTGGAGGGCGGCTTCCATACCCCCAACCACCGCTGGGCCATCGCTTCGCTGCTGGCGATCTGCGGAAAGCTCTTCGGCGAGGAGGATCTGACCCGGGGTGCCGCGCAGTACCTGAATGAGGGCATTGACTGCAACGCCGACGGCGAGTACTCCGAAAAGTCCGCCGGAAATTACAACGGCGTCAACAATGATGCCATGCTTCTGCTGGCTGACGCACTGGGCGACGACAGCTACGAGCAACACGTGATCCGAAATCTTCGGATGATGCTGACCTACTGGGAGCCGGATGACAGCATTTTTACCGCCAATTCCACCCGCTTTGATAAGGACCGGCTGGTGTACCCTGACGGCTACTACTGGTCTTATCTCTATCTGGGTGCCAAATATGATATCCCGGAATACATTGCCATGGCAAATTACATCTTCGAGATCGTTTCGGAGAAAAATCTCCTGGCGCCGGATTTCCTCATCCACTATATGCTCCACCCGGAGCTGATCGGCTTTGAGTCGCCCCAGTGCGGCACCCCCACCAAGTACCACGCATATTACGCGGAATCCGGCATCGCCAGAGTCCGCAAGGACGGTTTTACCTATACCGTGATGAAGGACAAGTCCAATTTCCTGTATGTTCACAACGGCAGGATCAAGCTTGCCATGAAGATCGGCGGCAGCTTCTGTGAGCACCGGGCTTTTAAAGCAGAGCATATGGAAATGGATGAAAACGGCGCGTTCCATCTGCACCAGACCATGCGGGGCTGGTACTATCTGCCGTTCCCTGAAAAGCCTGCTACCTCCGACTGGTGGAAGATGGATAACGCCAGCCGCCCCAAAAAGCTGGGCCCCGATATGGATATCGACGTGACTGTGCGGGAGATTGACGGCGGCATTGATGTTGATATCAGGACCTCCGGCGTGGAGGGTGCGCCCTGGCGTGTGGAGCTGGCCTTCTCCGGAATCGACCGCATCTCCAATGACCATATGACCATGCCCGTCCACGGCGACGAAGTGCTGGTTTTGAAGGATTCCTACTTTACCGTTTCCAATGCCTGGTCTTCCATGGAGGTGGGCCCTGCCTTTGGCTGCCACCACTTTACCGACGGCAAAGAGGACAGCGAGGCAAAGACCCCCGGTGCGGCTACGGTGTATCTGACCGATTATACCGCCTTCCATCATGTGATCTCCATCCGTCCGTAAGGAGAAATGTATATGCGACATTACGAAAACCCCGAGCACACCAGCGAAAACCGCTGCGCGCCCCGCAGCTGGTACATTCCCGGCGGCGTATCGGAGCGGCTGCTCCTGAACGGAGACTGGCAGTTTGCCTATTTTGACCGGGACATCGATGTGCCGGAAACCATTGAAAATTGGAACACCATTCCCGTGCCCAGCTGCTGGCAATTACAGGGCTATGAGCATCCCAATTATTCTAATATCAACTATCCTTATCCCTGCGATCCGCCCTATGTGCCGGATGACAATCCTTGCGGCGTGTATCAGCGCACCTTCGAGCTGCGCAAGTGGGGAAGGACGTACTTTGTTTTTGAGGGTGTGTCCAGCTGCGCGTATCTGTACATCAACGGCAGGTATGCAGGCTTCACCCAGGGCAGCCATATGGTTTCGGAATTCGATATCACCGACTATGTCCGGGAAGGCTGCAATACGGTCATGGTCAAGGTGCTCAAATGGTGCTGCGGAAGTTATCTGGAGGACCAGGATTTCTTCCGCTACAACGGTATTTTCCGGGATGTGTATCTGCTGCAGCGGCCGGAAAACCACATTGTGGATGTGGAAATGATCCCCAATGACAAAGCCATCTGCGTAAATCTAAAGGGCGAAGCCCAGATCCGTATTTTCGACGGCGATGATCTGCTGGTCCAGACCCAGATCCACGATCATTTCAGTTATGCCCCCAAGGAACCCAAGCTGTGGAACGCTGAAAAGCCCCACCTGTACCGGGTAGAGCTGGAAAGGGCAGGGGAGATCATTACTTTGCATGGCGGCCTGCGAAAGATCACTGTATCGGATAAGCAGGAGATCCTTGTCAACGGCGTGCCGGTCAAATTCCACGGCGTGAACCACCATGACACGGATCCAAACCGGGGCTGGTGCCAGAGTGAAGCGGAGCTTCGCCGGGATTTGGAGCTGATGAAGGAGCTGAACATCAACTGCGTCCGCACCTCTCACTATCCTCCTGCGCCTGTATTTTTGCAGCTGTGTGACGAGATCGGCCTGTATGTGGTCTGCGAAACGGATATTGAGACCCACGGCTTCCTGCGAAGGCTCCCCAATGTGCCCTACTACTATGATGTGGAGTCCAATGCATGGCCCTGCACAAAGGCGGAATGGAAGCATGAATTCGTTGATCGCATGGTGCGCATGGTGGAGAATTTCAAGAACCATCCATCCATCTTCATGTGGTCTACCGGCAATGAAAGCGGCCACGGCTGCAACCATATTGAGATGATCCGCTGGACAAAGCAGCGGGATTCTTCCCGTCTTGTCCACGCGGAGGATGCCTCCCGCAAGGGTCAGATCCACAACGCAGATGTGTATTCCATGATGTATCCGCCCCTCAAGGATGTGGAGGGCTATGCCCTTTGTGACGATATCAACATGCCGGTTTTCCTGTGCGAGTATTCCCACGCCATGGGCAACGGCCCCGGTGATGTTTGGTACTATAACGAGCTGTTTGACCGTTATCCCAAGCTGACCGGCGGCTGCATTTGGGAATGGGCGGATCATGTGGTCACCGTAAACGGTGTGCAGAAGTATGGCGGTGATTTCCAGGGCGAGCTGACCCACGACGGTAATTTCTGCTGTGACGGTCTGGTATTTGCCGACCGCAGCCTGAAAGCCGGATCACTGGAAGCGAAAGCGGCTTACCAGCCCATCCGCACCAGTTTGGATGGCAATGTTTTGACGGTCTACAACCGCCTTGATTTTACCGATCTTGAGGAATTTGAGTTCTCCTATACGGTGGAGGCTGACGGCGAAGCGGTTTGCTCCGAGCAGCTTTGGCTCCACGCAAAGCCCCATTCTCGGGTGAAGGTGGACATTCCCTGGGAGGGTAAGCCCTGCCGCTACGGTGCCACAGTGACCTGCCGCCTGATGAAAGACGGCAGAGAATATGCCCGCACCCAGCACAGCCTGCCCAGCTCCATCATAAAGCCGGAGCCGGGAGTACCTGCCCACCTGTGGGAGAATGGGGAGGAGATCCTTGCCCAGGGCAGTGATTATTCCTATGTGTTCTCCAAGCATTACGGTATGTTCACCAGCATCCGTGTTGCCGGGGAGGAGCAGCTGGCGGGAATGCCCAAGCTGTCCGCCTGCCGCGCGCCGACGGATAACGACCGGAATATCCAGTACCGCTGGCTCCAGAAGAATGAATGGCAGGGTGAAAACCTGGATAAGAGCTTCATCAAGGTCTATGACTGCCGTATTGAAAACGGCGCCATTGTGACCAACGCATCCCTTTCCGGCATTTCCAGATCTCCGCTGCTGCGCTATACCCAGACCGTCAGGATCTCCGAAGATGGTGTGATCTCCGTTTCCCTTAGCGGTGATGTGCGCAGTGACGCCATCTGGCTTCCCCGGCTTGGCTATGAATTTGCGCTTTCTGCAAAGCAATTCAGCTATTACGGCAACGGCCCGGCGGAAAGCTACCGTGACCTGTGTCATGCCGGAACAGTCGGCCTGCACCACAGCAGTTCCGATGATGAATATGTTCCCTATGTCCGGCCCCAGGAGCACGGAAATCATACCGCGGTCAAAATGCTGACCATCGGCCGGCTTTGCTTCGAGGGCGATCTGGAAGTGAATGTATCCAATTATTCCGTGGACGCACTGATGAAAGCGGAGCACACCGACGAACTGATTGCCGATGGAAAGACCCATGTTCGCATCGACTATAAGGTATCGGGCGTGGGCTCCAATTCCTGCGGCCCCGAGCTGGAAAAGGCCTACCGTCTGGATGAAAAGCACATTGATTTTACATTCACCGTGACTCCGGTGAAGAAAGGGGAATGATCCATGCGTTTGTTGTATCCCAAGGAGGGCCATTACCAGGGCCAGGCGGATCCCTTTATTCTCAAATCCGGCGGGCGGTATTACATCTATGTCACCGGGCATGACGGTATTTACGCCTACCATTCCGACGAGCTTCTCACCGGGTGGGAGTTCTACGGTAAGGTACTGACGGCGAAGGGCCTGCATGCCTTCTGGGCACCCAGCGTGATCGAGCTGGATGGGAAGTTCTATATGTATAATTCCATGGAGGGTGCATTGGTCCTGCCGGACCGTGGCGGGCATAACGGCTGCATGCATGTGTCCGTGGCGGATCATCCCCTGGGCCCTTTCCGGATCGTGAAGCGGATCCTGCCGCCCTTCTCCATTGATTCTCACATCGTGCAGAATGAAGCGGGACTGTTTCTCTTCTATTCCTCCAACCGGTTTGAAGGGGAGCGGGTGGGAACCTGCATTTATGTGGACAAGATGCTGGATCCCTTTACCCCTGCCGGGAAGCCTGTTCTTGTGGTGGAGCCGACGCTGGACGAGGACATCTATCAGCGGGACCGCTACCGCAAGGGCCAGCACTGGCACACCATCGAGGGTGCTTTCTATTTCCGGGAGGGAGATTGGCAGTATGTCATGTATTCCGGCAACTGCTTTGAGCAGCCCACCTATTACATCGGCTACGCCCGGGCCAAGACCGATGAGACGGATCTGACCAAAATCAAATTCCAGAAGTATCCCGATGATCAGACCTATCACCCCGTATTGTCTGCCAACGAGTTTGAGGAGGGGACAGGTCACCACTCCATGCTTCGGGAGAACGGCCAGTGGTACGCCGTGTACCATGCCCGGGATTACGGCGACGGCGACAACCGTTTTGACGCCCGCAATGCCCGCATCTGCGTTCTGGACGTGAAGGACGGCATTATTACCGCCCGCCGCTTTCCGGACCATATTTGACCATCTTACCCCTGAAATCATCGGTTTCAGGGGTAAAGTATTTGACAATTGTATCCTTTGGTGTACAATAGAACCATAAATGATGCGAGGAGTGTGTTCTATGGGTAAAAGGGTTTTTCGTATTTTATCCCTGCTGCTTTCCTTAACGCTTTTGATCGGCAGTGTGGCGGTGTCAGCCGGCGCTGTGACCGTTCCGCTCAGGGTCATACATTCCGGTTCTTACAGCTATGTCGATCCCATGTATCAGGGGGATCTTGCTCTGCCGGAACCCCCACCGGAGAAGACTGGTCTTTCTGTTTGCTCCCTTGGGGATTACTTATCCTGGGAGGAAGCGGTAGAATATTTGCGCGGGGAAATGGTTCGGCGAGATACCGGCATTTCCTTTGATTTTGTCGTGGAGGGCTTCGATGACGATTTCTGCAATGAGCTGTTCCTTGATGCCATCGCGCACACCGGCAATCCCCTGGAGGGGGACTATCTGTGGCGGCAGATCGGGAGATGGAGAGCGGATTATTCATACTATTATTCCGGGAATACCTATTACATTTCCGTTACCTTTACCGTGACATATCACGACTCCGCGGAGCATCAGCCGATGGTTGACGATGCGGTGGATGCCCTCCTTTCTGAGCTGGCTCTGGACGGCAAAAGCGATTATGAGAAGGTCTGCGCCGTTTACGATTGGATGACCGCGAATATTGCCTACGATTTTGAGCATTTGGAGGATGAATCCTATTCTCTCAAGTGGACTGCCTATGGAGCGCTCGTTGACAGGACCTCCGTTTGCCAGGGCTATGCGGTGCTGTTTTACCGGCTGATGCTGACCCTTGGCATTGACTGCAGGATCATCTTCGGTTATGCCAATGGCCGACACTCCTGGAATATCGTCCGGCTGGACGGACTTTACTACAATGTGGATGCCACCTGGGATGCCGGGCGGGGCCCCAACTATGATTATTTCCTGATCTCCCAGGACCGGATGAACCTGGATCACATGCGGGACGCGGATTTTGATTCCGATGAATTCCACAGTGAATATCCCATGTCCGATGTAAACTATTCGGAAGCGGATCACAAGGAGCCTGCGGAACCGGATCCCGGTGTAACCGAGCCGGAAGAAAACGAGCCCGAAACGCCCGATACCGGCATCATCGCCGGCGGAGTCTGCGGTGAGGACCTGACCTGGACCCTAACGGAAGAAGGCGTTCTGACGGTATCCGGTATCGGTGACATGACGGAATATGAGTGGGCTGCCACACCCTGGTATGAATACAGGAGCTTCGTGACGGAGCTGGTTCTGGAAGAGGGAGTCACCTCCACGTCCAGCTATTCCTTCTGTGATCTTGTCGCTCTGGAGCAGATCTCCCTGCCGGGAACACTGACCAGGATCGGAAATTTCTCCTTCCTCAACTGCCCCAAGCTGTGTGATTTCACACTTCCGGATGGCCTTGAGGCCATCGGGCAGCAGGCGTTTGACGGCTGCAGCAGCATCACTTCCTTTGTGGTCCCTTCCAGCGTTTCCTTCCTGGATGTGGGTGTCTGCAACAACTGTACCAGCCTGACCAGTGTTTACTTTGAGGGTAACAGTCCATCCTGTTCCTATATGATGGGCATGGGGCAGTTTGTTGGCTGCCGAAACCTTGAAAGCATTCAGGTAGGGGAGGGCCACAGCGCACTTTCGTCCCGGGATGGCGTCCTCTTCCTTGGGACAGATCTCATTTGCTACCCCGCCGGAAAGAGTGGCACAACATTCACTGTCCCGGAGGGGACGGTAAATATTTGGAACCGTGCTTTTATGGGTAGCGAATATCTGGAAAAGATCACGATTCCCGGAAGTGTTGAGTACATCGGCTTCCAGGCCTTCGGGGAAGCCGCCAATTTGAAGGAGATCTATTTCTGCGGTGATGCTCCTGATTTTGATGAAGATAGCATGCTTTGGTTCTACGGCACCTGCTACTATCCCCGGGGCAATACCACCTGGAGCATGGCCACGATCCCCGGCAGTGTTTCCCTGGAAGCCTGCTGTCCCATCTGCTTCAGCGCGGAGGAAACGGTGTGCGTTGAAAATTACACCGCTCCCACCGGGAGAAATGAGGGCTCCTACGATGAGGTGATCCGCTGCGCAGGCTGCGGTGAATTCATCAGCTCCACCCATTACACTGTCCCGGCGACCGGAGAAGAAATAGACGTCGCCCTGGGAGATGTGAACGGCGACGGCTGGTGTGACGCCGAGGATGCTGCGCTGATCATGCAGTACGAGGTCGGTCTTGTTGCCGGGCTGGACGAATCCGTTGCGGACGTCAACGGCGACGGCTGGTGTGACGCGGAGGATGCGGCACTGATCATGCAGTATGAGGTCGGCCTGATCACACAATTCTAAATCCATACCTCCCGGACCATTCCGGGAGGTATTAATTTTTCTTGCAAATTATGGAGATCGGGCATATAATAGACTCATTATTATGGACAAGTTTGCACGGAGGTGCGACAATGGAAAACAAGAACCTGAAGGGCTGGCTGTATTTGCTGCCCGCAATGCTGTTCCTTGGCATTTTCATGGTATATCCGCTGATCGACGTTCTGATCTATTCCCTGGAGGAGGGGTACAATTCCGCGTCCCAGACCTATTTTGGCGTGGGCATGTACAATTTCTCCTATGTGCTCCATGATCCCTACTTCCTCCAGGCGGTGAAGAATACCTTTATTCTGGTCATCATCACCGTTCCGCTGTCTACGGGCCTTGCGCTGCTGATCTCTCTGCGGCTCAGCTATATCCGTAAGCTCCGCGACCTGTATCAGACCGTCTTTTTCCTGCCTTATGTTACCAACACTCTGGCAGTCGGTCTGGTTTTCATGATCCTCTTTAAAAAGACCGCTTACACCGATGGACTTGTGAATGTGCTGATCAACTGGTTCGGCGGGGAGAGCATCGATTTTATTGACGGCCCGTACTGGGCGAAAATGTTCGTGCTGTGCCTGTACACCGTCTGGATCGTCATGCCCTTTAAGATCCTGATTCTCACCAGCGCCCTGGCTTCCGTCAATCAGAGCTATTACGACGCGGCCAAGGTGGACGGCACCTCCAGCCGGCGGATCTTCACCCGAATCACCCTTCCGATGATCTCTCCGTCGATTTTCTATCTGGTGATCACCGGCTTTATCGGCGCGTTCAAGGCATATTCCGATTCCGTGGCCTTATTTGGCACGGATCTGAACGCTGCGGGAATGAATACCATCGTCGGCTATATTTACGATATGCTCTACGGTGACAGCGGCGGATATCCGTCCTATGCTTCCGCTGCGGCTGTCATTCTGTTTGCCATTGTGCTGACCATCACCTGCATCAATCTGCTGGTGAGCCGGAAGCACGTTCACTACAATTGAGGTGGCAGCTATGGAAAAACAAATGAATTACCGGCGCATCGGCCGCTGGGCAAATGTCCGCAAGACCCTCGGTACCGTTTTCAGCTACCTTTTCCTTACGGTGTGGGCTCTTATCGTGCTGTTTCCGTTCTACTGGATGCTGCTGACCTCTGTGAAGAGCTACTCCGCTTATAACTCCGAGGCGGTGCCCCAGTTCATCACCCTTTATCCCACGCTCCAGAACTACATCGACGCCTTCACCGCCGTGCCCCTGGCCCGGTATTTCCTCAATACGGTGATCTTTGCCGTGGTCACCACCGCGCTGATGCTGTTTGTCACCATTCTTGCATCCTTTGCCTTTGCCCGTCTGGATTTCAAGGGCAAAAATGTTGCCTTCACCCTGTTTTTGGCACTGATGATGATTCCCACCGAGCTGGTGGTCATCACCAATTTTGTGACCATTACCAATATGGATCTGCGCAATACCTTTGCCGGACTCATTCTTCCCTCTGTTGCGTCTGTGTTCTATATTTACCTGCTGAAGGAAAACTTTGCCCAGGTGCCGGATGAGCTGTACTACGCCGCCAAGGTGGACGGAACGTCAGATATGAAGTACCTGATGAAGGTGCTGGTGCCCATCTGCCAGCCCACCATCGTTACCATTACCATCCTGAAGATCATCGAGTGCTGGAACTCCTACGTCTGGCCCCGCCTGATCACCGACGATGAACTGTACTATCTGGTGTCCAACGGTATCCAGGAGATTCGTGAAAACGGCTTCGGACGGGAAAATATTCCCGCTATGATGGCCTCTGTTGTGGTCATTTCCGTGCCGCTGATCGTACTGTTCCTGGTGTTTCATAAGAAAATTATGGCCGGTGTGGCGAGAGGAGGCAGCAAGGGATGAAAAGAAAACTGATCGCGCTGCTTACCCTCTGTGCATTGCTGCTGGGCCTGACCGGCTGCCATGGCAGTGTGGAGCGCGCTGCCTTTGAGGTGCCGGACAGCTTTGACACCTCCGCCCAATATGAGATCACCTTCTGGGCCAAGAACGATACCAACGTTACCCAGGTGAAGATCTACGAGCGGGCAATCCAGGAGTTTGAGGCCCTGTACCCCAACATTTCTGTGACTCTTCGGCTGTATACGGACTATAACTCCATCTACAACGACGTGATCACCAACCTTTCCACCAATACGACCCCCAATGTCTGCATCTCCTATCCCGACCATATTGCCACCTACCTGACGGGTGAGAATGTGGTGGTTCCCCTTGAGGACCTGATGGCGGACAAAAAGTACGGCCTGGGCGGCAGTGAGCTGAAGTTTGACGGCCCGGACCAGGGGGAGATCATCCAGAATTTTCTGGATGAATGCATCGTAAACGGTGTGCAGTATGCCGTGCCCTATATGCGATCCACCGAGGCCTGCTATGTGAATAAGACCTACGTTGAAGCTCTGGGCTACGAGCTGCCGGAGGTTCTGACCTGGGATTTTATCTGGGAGGTCTCCGAGGCCGCAATGGCCAAAAATGAGGACGGTACCTTTGCCGTCAACGGGCAGACCGTTATGATTCCCTTCATTTACAAGTCTACCGACAATATGATGATCCAGATGCTGAAGCAGAATGACGCCGGATATTCCACCGACAGCGGTGAGATCCTGATCTTCAACGATACTGCCAAGGAGATCCTTACCACTATTTCCGAGCATGCCCAGAGCCGTGCCTTCTCTACCTTCACCATTTCCAGCTATCCCGGCAACTTCCTGAATGCGGGCCAGTGTATCTTTGCCATCGATTCCACCGCCGGTGCCACCTGGATGGGTCCCGAGGCTCCGCTGCAGGATATCAGCGAGGACAAGCTTGTGGAGTTTGAGCTGGAGGTTATGACCATTCCCCAGGTGGATCCTGATGATCCCATCATGATCTCTCAGGGCCCCTCCATCTGTATCTTCAATAAGGAGGATCCCCAGGAGGTGCTGGCATCCTGGCTGTTCGTACAGTATCTTCTGACCAATGATATCCAGATCGCCTATTCCCAGACGGAAGGCTATGTTCCCGTCACATCCAAAGCACAGGAGTCCGACGAATATCAGGATTACCTGAGCCGGGCAGGGGAGGATAATGACCTTTACTACGATGTCAAGATCCAGGCCGCCCAGATCCTTCTTAACAATATCGACAATACCTTCGTGACACCTGTTTTCAACGGCTCCGCATCTCTGCGCAACGCGGCTGGGCAGATGATCGAAAATATTGCCAAGCACGTCCGAAGAAAGGGTACTGTGGATGAAGCTTATTTTGAAACCCTATTCAGCGAAGTAACGTCCCTTTACCGCCTGGATCAGATCATTACCGATGAGAGCGGCCCGGCGGAGCTTGGTCCGCTGCCCGGTACCTCTGTTGCACTTCTTTGCGCTATCGGCGGCGCGTGGGTGCTGATCATAGGCTACGTCGTGGCAGATCTTGTCAGAAAAAAACGGCAAAGCCGGTCCTAAAGGTATTGATTTATTCATAATCTCGTGTTATATTTACGAGGTTGGTCGATAAACCAAAACATTCCGAAAAGGAGAAATTAAAAATGAAAAAGCTGATTGCACTGCTGCTGGCTATGACCATGGTCTTTGCTCTGGCTGCCTGCGGCGAATCCGGTTCCAACACCACTACCGGTCCCAACACCACTACCGGTCCCAACGAGAC
>CAZHEG010000004.1:0-21692 GCA_964531435.1 uncultured Oscillospiraceae bacterium
ATGTCACAAAGACGCATGATGATGTTGTCAATGGCCTTACCGAAGTAGCCGGCGATGCCGCCGAAGATGACGCCCAGGAAGGTGGTGATGAACACCGCCAGGAAGCTGACCGTCAGGGAAATGCGGCCGCCGTACATCAGCCGGATCAGAATGTCACGGCCGGATTTATCGGTGCCCAGAGGGTGCTCCGCGCTGGGAGCTGCCAGGGCGTTAATGGGCTTGGTGGTCTCCACCACCTGGTAGAAGGTGACAGTCTCGCCGTTTACCTGGTAGGTGACGGCGTGGGAGCTGTACTCCACCTTGGGAGTATAGTCTGTCTCGGACTGGCCCCACTGGGTATACACCAGGGGACCTGCCCAGCAGAACAGGAAGAGGGAAAGGATCATCACAAGGCCCACGATGCTCAGCCGGGACCGGAAAAACCGGCGCACGACCATGCGGGTGGGAGACATCAGGCGGACGTTTTTATCCAGAGCGACCTCTTCCGCAGCCTCGATCACTTCGGGCTGTTCGGTTTTGTTCAGTTCTTCCATGGTTACTCCTTTACGTCAGCTTGACTCTGGGATCCACGACGGCATACATCAGATCCGCCAGAAGAACGCCGATGACACTCAGCAGGGCGAGGAACATATTGTAGCCCATGATGAAGGGAATGTCGCCGTCGGACATGGCCTGGAAGGCGATGTTGCCAATGCCGGGCAGGTCAAAGACCTGCTCGGTAATGATGGCACCGGAAAACAGACCCGGCAGCAGGCCCGCCAGACTGGTGACCAGGGGAATCAGGGTGTTGCGGAAGGCGTGCTTGTAGATGACCACCCGCTCCTTCAGGCCCTTGGCCCGGGCGGTGCGGATGTAATCGGAATTCAGCACTTCCAGCATGTTGGTACGGGTCATTCTCATGCGGCTGCCGATGGAGAGGATCACCACCGTCAGGATGGGAATGAACAGATGACGGAAATAGTCCCACAGCAGGCTCAGGCCCGTCAGGGTCTGGGTCGCGTCCGTCAGGCCGGAGGGCGGGAACAAGCCCAGCTTCATGGACAGCAGGTTTTTAAGCACCTGACCGAAGAAGAAGGAGGGAAGGGAAATGCCCACCATGACCAGAATGGTGACCAGATAATCCCGGAAGGAATACTGGTGGGTGGCTGCGGTGATGCCCAGAGGCACAGCGATCATGAATTCAAAGACCGTTGCGATCAGGGCAATGATAAAGGACAGGCCCATATTGTTTTTGATGACGTCGATAACCGGGATGCCATATTTGAAGGAGGTACCGAAATTACCCTGCAGCATACCGTTGAACGCTCCGCCGGAGCTGGGATATACACCCAGCCAGCGAAGGTAACCTTTGATAATGCCGCCGAAGCTGTCATCGTCGAGACCGTAAAGCTCCTTCATGCTTTGCACCGTCTCTTCGGGAATGGTGGCACCGTTCATACTCATTTCGGCGATCTTGGCATCGATGTAGCTGACAGGCATGCAGCGAATCAGCACATAGATGATCAGAGATACGCCCAAAAGGATGAGGATGGACATTCCCAAACGTTTCAGAATATACTTCAGCATACTATTCTCCGATCTGAATTACTCGGCGAACTTCAATTCCCAAATACGGTCCAGAGGATTGGTGTAGGGGTTCAGCTCATTAGGCATGGAGTCGGAATCGATGACATTGGAGTTGTAGGCGTACAGAACGCTTCTCTGGTAGACGGGCAGCTCCACAGCCAGGTCCAGGACATAGCCCATAGCCTGCTCATAGAGAGCGGTACGCTCGTCCTGATCGTTGGTAGCGCGGGCTTCGTCGATGAGATCAGAGAGGTTGTTCAGGATGTTGTTCTCCACGGGGTACTGGCTGGGATTGCCCAGGATGGCATCGTAGCCCCAGGACAGGACGGAGGTAGCGGTGGAGTTCTTGTGGTAGACCTGGTACATATCGGGGTCGATGGTGGAGCCCCATGCGGCAGCCCAGACAGCCAGGGAGCCGGTGCTCAGCTTGGTCAGGGCGTTGGAGTCGGCAACCACTTCGATGTCCCAGCCCAGGCTGTTCAGCAGCTCAGCTGCGGCACGGAACACCTGATAGCAGGGGTGCTCGGTCAGGCTGGAGCCTGCGATGGTGAAGCGGATGGACAGCTTGGAGTCGCCCGCGGAAACGCCGGCAGCAGCCATATAATCCTGAATCTGCTGGGAAGCGGTGTCGCTGCTCCAGTTGATGGCGGGGTAGTCATGACCGTTGTCACGGCTGATGTTGCCGCTCTCATCGGTGGGATATGCCCAGGAAACGGTGGACATGGGCCAGTAGATGGTCTCGGCGGTGCCGGTCTGGTAGTAGCTCAGAGCCAGGCTGGTGTTCATGGCGCACATGATGGCCTTGCGCAGGTTGATGTCGGTGACATACTCCGCGTTGATGCCGATGTAGCCGTAGCCAAGCTGATCGGTGTACATGGTCTCGATGCCCTTGCCGGAGAGGTTATTCAGCTTTTCGATGTTGTTCTGGGTGAACTGGGGGGTAACGAAGTGGACCGTACCGGCCTCCAGAGCGGAGATGGCGTTGGTGGAGCTGACCACCTGGTAACGGATCTTTTCGATGTTGGGCTTGCCCATCAGGAAGTTCTCGTTGGCCTTAAAGTAGACGACGTTGTCCTTGTAGAACTCGGTGCCGGCGGGAGAATCCCCGTTATCGGAGTTGGTGGCCACATAAGCGCCGGCGCCCATGGGAACCTGCGTATTGCGGGTGGACTGGACGATGCTGGTCATGAAGGAGTAGCTGGCAAATTCCACGCCGAACTGGTTGTTCTCGATGTCAACGCCAACGGAGCTGCCCTCGCCGTAGTAGTGCTGGGGAGCGACGGAGAAAGCGAAGTTCCAGATGGCCTTGGGGTCAACGCCGTTGATGGTGATCTGCAGCACATCGTACTCGCCCTCGTTGGCGGGAGTGCCGTCAGCATTGTGGGAGTGGGCAACAGTGTAGGTGCCGTTGGAGCAGGTGACGCTGGTCACATCAGTGGTGTGGCCCAGGGAAACGATGCCGGAGATGCTGGGAACTGCCAGGGAGCCGTCGCTGGAGATGTTCTCGTACAGGATGACTTCCTTGGCCTTGGCGGTGAACTCGGTCTTCAGGGTCTGAGCGGTAGCCCAGTACTGCAGAATCTGGTGCAGCTCCTGCTCGACCTTGGAGTTGTAAACATACTCGATGGCGGATTCCTTGCTGGTGACCACGGAGTCGTTGTACAGCTTGGTGACACCGATGATGCTGGACTTGATGTCCTTGTTGTTCTCGTCCTTCTCGTACTCGATGGCAACATAGCCCTCGGCGTACATAAAGCAGGTGACGGGATCGGAGAACTCCTCGCGGGTGTTGTAGGGAGCATCGGTGTATGCTTCCTGAGCGGACTCGTAGTCGCTGTTCAGCTCTTCCTTAAACAGCTTCAGGGTGCGCTCGTAGTCAGCCAGCAGGTCGTTGTTGGTGACGGAAGCGGGATCGTTGGACAGGGCTGCCTTGTAGCCGCTGCTCAGGGAATGGGTAGCGATGGCGGCGACCATGTCGGAATAAGCGGCGGAATAGGTGCCTGCGGTGGCAGTGGCGCCGACGGACTTATACAGGTTGATCAGCTCGTTGATCCGGTCCTGGGCGCGGTTGCCTGCGGCCTCGGAGATGGTATCGTCGATGTTGCTGGAGTCAGCGCCCAGGGTCTGGGTGCGGTAGTCCTGCAGGCCCTTGATCTCGGTGGAGTACATGGTGGAGGAGCCGGTGTAAACGGGATCCAGGTAGACATACAGGTTGAACAGAACGTCCTCCATGGTCAGAGGATGACCGTCGGAGAAGAGGATGCCGTTCTTGATGACGAAGGTGTAGGTGGTGGTGTCGGAGCCGGCATCATAGGAAGTGGTGTAGTCCTTGACCACGACTGCCTCCTCATCGCCGTAGGCAACGACCACCTCGCCGTTTTCATAGCCGTAGGTCAGCATGCCGATCTGGGTCATGGAAACGATGGTGCCGTCAGCACTGGTGGTGGAGAAGAAGGGGTTGAAAACGCCGTCCAGCGCTTCGGACATGATGACCAGGGCATCGGGGGCAGAGGAGCCGCCGCAGCCGGTCAGAGCACCCATGGTACCGATGCACAGCGCGGCGCAAAGGACCAGGCACAGGATTCTTTTATTCATTGCTGTTATCCTCCTTATGTGATAAACAATTGATTGATAAACGGATGACAGATCAGCCGGCGAAGGTAACGGTGACAATGTCGCCGTCCACGGTAACGGTGATCTTTTCGGTGTTCTCCTCAGCGGTGTTACAGCCGATGGTGTAGGTCACACCGTCGGTGCTGCCGGAGCCGCAAAGAAGTCCGATGGTGTAATCAGGCTGGGGATAACAGTCCTCACTGATGTAAAGATTTCCGGTTACATGTACATTATGGAACACTGTGCCGGAGCTGACAGAGCCTGCCAGCAGGCCGAAGCTTGCGCCCTGCATGCGGGAACCGGCTTCGATTGTAAAGGAAACATTTTCAAAGGTCAGGTCTTCGATGACCGCGCCCTCCAGGGTGCCGAACAGGCCGCCGTAGATCTGGGAGCTGTCAGCCTGGGTCACGGTCAGGT
This sequence comes from uncultured Oscillospiraceae bacterium, assembly GCA_964531435.1. Classification (GTDB taxonomy): domain Bacteria; phylum Bacillota; class Clostridia; order Oscillospirales; family Oscillospiraceae; genus Faecousia. The sequence continues at coordinate 4,597 of CAZHEG010000004.1, forward strand.
TGCGGAAGGTATAGCCGTTGCCGTAGATCTTGCCGGTGAATTTGCCCTTGACCAGGGTGGGGGACCAGACGGCTCCCTCAAAATCAAGATCGGCACAGATCAGGTAATTGCCGTCCAGACGGGTGTTGTTGTAGAACTGCTCGGCGGTGTAGATCTTGTACCAGATGCCATCCATCCAGGTGGTGTAGATGGAAATGCTTTCCACATTCAGCGTTCCGGTCTCATAGTCCACGCAGCCTTCGGAGCCGTAAATGGTGCCGGTCATGGCTTCGCTGAGATCCGCCGTCAGGTAAGCGCCGTCCAGGGTGCTGCCCTCCAGAGTGGGGAACTTCTTCATGTCCAGCTTGCCGGTTTTGGTGTTCCATTCCGGCACCTCCAGATTGATGGCCTGGACGGTTCCGATGTGGATGGGATCCTGGGTTTCATCCACGGCATAAAATTCGTAGTTGATGTATGGGATCCATGCGGCGTAGAGGGTGATGGCGGCTTCCTCGGTATTGTAGCTTCCGTTGGGATCCACGGTCAGAAGATCCTTTTCAAAATCCCAGAGGCCGTTGTAGGTGTAGCCCTGCTCACGGCCGGATACGCTGCAAAGGACGCCGTATTCATCCAGGGCATTTCCGTTTTCGTCCACACGCAGCGCCTTTTCCGTGTACCAGCCGGCCAGGAAGTAACCGTTGCGGCTGATGGAGAAGGTGCCCTCGGCCCGGAGGGGATTGTCGGGGCTCAGCAGATAGAAGCCGACGGTGCCGTCCGTCTGGGCGATGCCGCCTGCGGTGGAGTAGACATCCACGATGGAAACGTCGCTGGTGCCGGCGAACAAGCCGCCGTTGGCATCGAAGCGGACGCTGACATTGTAGCCTTTCTCCTGGAGGGAGGCGTAGGGCGCCTCCCAGTTGTCGGAGCATCCGCACAGCATCAGTGCAAGCATCAGCACAAGAAATGCGGATATGAATTTCATTTTCTTACTCATTATTCGTTTCTTCCTCCGCGGTTTCGGGTGCTTCGGACTTGGGTGCTGTCTTTTTCTTCTTCAGCAGAACCATCACGACCAGGGCTGCGGCTGCGATAACCGCGATAACCGCAACCACAGCGCCGGAGCTGCCGCCGTTGTTGCCGGGCTCCTCAGAGGGCTCCTCGGTGGGCTCCTGCTCGTTTGCCAGGTATTCCAGGTCGCTGATACGCTTCTCAGCCTGGGTCAGCTTGTTGTAGTTGGTGACCAGCGCCTTCTGCTCCGTGGTGGAGATCAGGTTATAGGCAGCACGGGCGGCCTCTACGCTGGCCTTGTCGCTGAGGCTGACGGTGTCGGGCAGGGCCTTGATCAGGTCTATGGCCCGCTGGGTGTTGGCATCCGCCGCTGCGGCGCCGTCCACGGTCATGGTGAAGTACTGGTCCATGATGAAGGTTTCGTAGTTCTGACCGTTGGAGGGGCGGACGATCACCAGATCCGGGTCGTAGTGACCGATGTAATCCACGAAGGTCGCGCCGTAGAATACGGTGGAGGGAAGCTCCGCGGCGTTCCACACGAAGTAGGGAGTGACGCCCAGACCCTCGATGGCGATGATGGTCACACCGTCGGTATCGTAGAAGGTGTACTCACCGGAGGCGGAGATGTTCTGGAAGCTGGAGAAGTAATAGTAGTCGTATTCCTCCTCCAGGATGGGAGCATTGTAGCTGGTGAAGGTGATCATCTGCAGCTGATCGCAGCCGTAGAAGGCCTTGTGGCCCAGGGACGCGACGGTGTAGGGAAGGGTGACCGCTCTGACCTCGCTGCCGGCGAAGGCCATGGCGGAAATGCGGACGGTATCCTCTGCTACGGTGACCATTTCATCGGTACCGGCGAAGGTCACAAGCTCCAAACCGTTGGGAACCCTCTGATACAGGGAGCCGTCAATGACCTGAACGGTATCGCTGAGCTGGTAGGTGTAGCTGTATCCGGTGTAATCGACACCGTTGAAGGTGGTGACGATCTTCTGGCTGAAGGGCTTCAGGCTGCACATGGCGAAGGGGTTGTCCCCCAGCTCCTGAAGGGCAGAACCAAGGATCACGGTGAAATCAGTGACCTCATCCTTGATGAAGGCATGCTCGCCGATGTACTGGGCAGCGGTCAGATCCACCTCGGTCAGGCCGGAGTAGGCAAAGGCATAGTCACCGATGGAGGTGGCAGCCTCTTCGCCGTCGATCTGGGTGAGGATACTGTTGTAGCAGAACGCACCCTCGCCCACGGTGCAGCCGTTGGGGTTCAGGGTGACCTTTTCCAGGTTCGCGAGGTTGCAGAAGGCATATTCGCCAATTTCAACTGCGCTGGTCAGGTTGGCATCAGACAGGGCAGTCTCGGTAAAGGCATAGCCGCCGATGTGGGTCACATGATTCAGGTTGATCTGATTCAGGCTGATACAGCCGTTAAACGCACCCTCGGGGATGGTGGTGATGCTCTGGCTGAGAATTACATTTTCCAGGCTGCGGCAGTTGGAGAAGGCGTAGCTGCCGATGCTTGCGGCGGCGGACAGGTCAGCATTCCGGATGGCAGCGGCGTGGTAGGTGTACATATAGTAACCGTCCGGGCCGATGGCCTGGGTGCTGAAGTAGCTGTCGGTACCCATGATGAGAATATCGCCGCTGAATGCGTACTCGCCGACGGAGGTAACCTTGGACAGGTCGATGTCCGTCAGGCAGGTGTTGTTGTAGAAGGCGTAGCTGCCAATGGTGGCTCCGGCTCCCAGGGACACGCTTTCCAGCTCTGCCGCGCCGCAGAAGGCATAGTCGCCGATGGTGACATTCTCGCCGATGGTCAGGCTGTGCAGGGGAGAGGTGTAGATGTAGGAGTAGAAGCGGCTGCCGTTCTCGGTGTAGAAGGTGCTGGTCCAGTTCTCTTCACCATTCAGGTAGAAGGCACCTTCGTTCAGGATAACGTTGCTGCCCACGGTGACGGTCTCCAGCCTGCTGCAGTCGGAGAAGGCGTAGCTGCCAACGTTCATTCCATCGGGGATGGTGACCTCGGTCAGGTAGCTGTGCGCGAAGGCGTAGCTGCCCAGATAGGTGACCCCGGACAGGTCAGGCAGCTGGGAAATGCGGGTCATGTAGAAGGCGTAGTCGCCGATGTGGGTCAGCTGGCCCAGGGTGACGCTGCGCAGACGGTCACACTCGGCGAAGGCGTAGCTTCCGAGGCTGGTGACGTAGGGCATCTCAACAGCGGTCAGCTTGCCGCATCCGGCGAAGGCACCGTTTCCGACGGTGGTGATGGCAGGATCGTTCAGGGTGAAGGTACCGCTGACACTGGGCAGGACCAGCAGCAGCTGGGTGCCGGTGGCATCGGTGACATAGGTGCCGTCAGCGCTGAGCTTAAAGACAGAACTGCCGGAGGCAAAGTTCAGTGTACTCAGGGCGGTCTCGCCAAAGGCGTACTCGGAAATGACCGCCACATCCTTGCCCAGGTTCACAGTCTTCAGCTTGGTGCTGCCGTAGAAGGCACCTCTGGGAATGACTGCGGTGTTCAGGGTGATCTCCTGCAGGCTGGTGCAGTTGGCGAACACGAAGGAGCCCAGCTTCACGGAAGCGGCATTGAAGGTAACATCCGTCAGCTTGGAGCAGCCGTTGAAGGCGGATTCGCCGATGGACTGGGTGGAGGCGGAGAGGGTCACGCCGGTCAGAGCCGCATTGCCGGCAAAGGCACGGTTGGCCACAGCCACGCAGCTGTCCAGGCTGATGGAACCGGTGAGGTTACAGCCCTCAAAGGCACTTTGGTTGATGAACTTGACGTTCTCAAGACCGGTGACGGTGGTCAGGTTGGTGCAGCCGTAGAAGGCTCCCTGGTCGATCTTCTGCAGGGTAGAGGGCAGGACAACGGTGGTCAGTGCCGTCATGTTGGCGAAGGCGTATTCGCCGATGGATTCCACACCCTCGGGAATGATGACGGTGGTGATGGTATTCTCACCGATGTAGAACTGCTTGGTGCTGGCGTTCTCATCGTAGTTGAAATCCTCTTCCGTCTTCTCAACATAGGTATAGTTGGCGAAGGCGTAGTCACCGATGGCCGTCAGCCGCAGAGATGCGGGGATGGACACGGTGCCGCCGAGACCGAAGTAATTGGTCAGGGTGGGACCGGAGGTGATGTAAGGATCCTTGACGGTGATGGAGATGGACTTGGAATAGTAGGTATTCTTGCCGTCCATGGTGACCTGCAGGTTGATGGAGGCGTAGCCCTCGGCAACGGCTGTGATGGTGCCGTTCTGGTCAACCGTGACGATCTTTTCGTTGCTGGAGGAGAACACGACCTTCGTTGCATCCTGGAAGTAAGCGTACAGCAGATAATCCAGCGTCACGCTTTCGGAGGGGAACATGGACAGGGAATAATCGGAGCCGGTGAACTTCTGGGTGTCGCCGGTGGCACCGATCTCACGGTCCTCGGTGGAGAGGAAGTAGTAGGCCTTGTCAACGGTGTAGCCGATCAGCTCGAAGGTGTCGAGAACCGGTTTGTCGTAACGGACATAGCCCTCGTCGCCTTCCGCCAGAACGGTGAGCTTGACGGTGGCCTGCTTTTTGGTCTCGGGGTCACGGGCGATGATCACGCAGTTACCGGGAGCGACGGCGACCAGCTTGGAGTTGACCACCCGGGCGACTTCGCCGGAGGCGGGGGAGGTGCAGTAGTACTCCAGCAGGGAGGACCACTCACCCTCGGGATACACCAGGGCGTTCAGATCCATGACCTGGTTGGGGCTCAGGACCAGCTCTTCCTCGGCAAAGGTGATGTCGATGAAGTCATCGGGAAGGTCGATCTCGTAAGTGGCGTAGTTCAGGGCGTAGTCATACACGGCAACGGTGATGCAGTTGCGGGTGCTGGAATTGGCCCGGATCTCGTCGATGTAATCGGTGATCTCGTAAACCACCTCGGTGGTGGAGTTGAAGGAGGAGTAGATGGCGGTCAGGTACTGGTCAAAGGACTCCAGCACGTAGCCGCCCTCGCCATCGGCACCTACATAGCCCACCTGGGCACCCATGGAGTAGTGATTGTCGTAGACATACATCCGGACGAAGTAGCGGGTCTCCTTGGCGGAGTTATCGTACTCGGTGTAGAAATCACAGTTGGTGATGGAGGGAGCCTCAAAGTCAACATACAGGGGGAAGGTGACGGTGTTATTCTTGTTGGTTTCCAGGCCGCCGTCGCCGTAATCCAGGGAAGCGGTCATGGTGACGGTGTATTTGGTGTTGTTCTTAAGGTTATTTTCAATGGCGGAGAATTCCACCTCAATGTTGGAGGGATAGATGGAACCGCCGTCACCGTAGGACTTGCGGATATCGCTTTCCACACGCTGGTACACCACTTCGCCGGTTGCGTCATCAGTGATGGTGATGTCGATCTGTGCCGCATTACGCAGCAGGCCCGCCCAAACGAAACGCAGGGCATTGACGGAATCCGTCTGGTTGGACAGGGCGATGTGCTCGGGATCAGCGGCGATCTGGGTGGCGGAGGGATTCTGCATGAAGTAGTAGGAGCCCAGGTAGCTGACATAGTCGGAATACAGGCCGCCGATGGGGATGGTGGCAAAAGCGTCCGCCATGGTCTTATCCTCGGGATCCAGGGATGCGTCCAGCTCGTCGGCGTTGGTCTCGAAGTAGGTCAGGTCGAAGATGGGAGCCTCGGTCCAGTCGCCGTAGAAGGCAAGATAGGGAACATTCAGGTCAACGCCCTTCTCGTCGGTGCTGGTCAGGGTGATATAACCCTCCACGTACATACCGTTTTCGAAGGAAGTGTCCAGATATTCCTTATCATCGTCGCTGAGGGTGATGGTAACGGTCACATCGAAGCGGTCGCCGGCGTAGACGGTAGCGGTCTGGCCCTGAATGTGGCCGCCGGTGGAATCGGAGGAGGTGAACACAACGGATGCACCCTCCAGAATGTAGGCTTCCTCGGTGACGGTGGTCTCGCCATGGGAGGTCTTGGTCTCGCTGACACCCTCGGTCATGACGTAGGCACCCAGATCATAGGAAAGGGTGGTGTCACCGAAGTTGACGATGGTGAAGGTCATGGTATAGATGCCGGTGCGGCTTGCGTCGTCACCCAGCTCGATCTTGGTTTTGGTCATCTCGTTGCCGTCTGCCTCATAGGTCAGGATGTAGGCGGTGGTGGCAGCGCTGCTGTTCAGGTTGGCATTGCCCGCGCCCTGTTTGCGGACGGAGTAGGGATTGCCGTTGGTATTCAGCAGGATGTCCGCGGTGGACATCAGCAGGCGGTTGACCATGGTGGTGACCGCAACGGGATCGTTTGCGATATCGGGGTTATTTGCCTTCACGTATTCCCGCAGCAGGGCGGTGATGCCCGCCACGTTGGGGCAGGCCATGGAGGTGCCGGACATCCGGTCATAAGCCTGGCCGTTGACCGCGGAGAGAATGGAGCCGCCGTGGGCGGTGATCTCAGGCTTGATCTGCAGGCTGGGGGTGGGGCCCCAGGAGGAATAGTCGGAAATGAAGGGACCGGCGGTCTGCTGGGGGCTGACGGTCAGCTTGCCGCTGCCGGCCTGTGCCAGAAGCTCACCGTCATCCTGGCTGATGGAACAGACAGGGATGGTGGCGTCGCCCACGTTCATCCGGATGTCACCGGATACATTATTATAAATGATAAGGCCTGCGGCGCCCATTTTCTCGGCAACCGCTGCTTTTTCCTCGAAGGTGGTGGAGCCACGGGCAACGAGGACGATCTTTCCGGTCACATCCAGACCGGTATAGTCCGCGGTACGGCCGGCGCCGGGGATCAGGATATATTCAAATTCAACGCTATCACTGCTGTCGCCCAGCAGCTCTTCAACGAAATACTTTTCTTCGGAGACACGGTCCACAGACTCGGTGAAGTAGATCACGGTGTCGCCGTACATCAGGTAAGGGGTCTTGACGCCGCTGACGGAAGCGACGGACAGGGCGGCAAGATATGTAGAGGGAGAACCGACAGTGCCGCTGTCGGGATTGGAGGTCAGGGGCAGGTTGCCGTTCTTTTCGGAGCCGTAGGTGGAGTTGTAGCTGTTGGAAGCGGCAACCACCAGGCTGATGCCCTGATCCAGGATGTCCTGATACACGCCGGCGATGAATTCCTCATCTGTTTCGCGGGCAAAGCCGCAGGCGGTACCGATGGACATGTTGATCACGTCAACGCCCAGGACCACGCAGTCCTCCAGAGCATTGAGGATCCAGGAGGCGATGGCGGAGTCATACACGTCGGAGAAGATCTTCATCTCCACAAGCTGGGCATTGGGGGCAACACCGGTGATGGTGTCATCCTTGCCGGCGATAACGCCGGAAACGTGGGTGCCGTGCTCGTTGTTGATGGGGAAGACATCGGAATCGTTGTCGGCGTAGTCAAAGCCGAAGGGGATCTTCTCATTGATATAGACATCCGATGCGGTCAGACCCTCCACCAGAGTGGAAGCCACGGTGTCGCCCAGGACAGCCGCCACCTCATCATAGGTCAGGCCCAGATTGGTGCTGGTGAAGTTGTCCAGGGAGAAGGCGGTATGGGTATAGTCGAGACCGGTATCCAGAACGGCAACAACGATGCCGCTGCCGTCATAGCCGAAATCGGAGCTGTCGAAAATGCCGGTGTCGTAAACATCCACCTCGTTGGTGACCACTTCAGTCTCACAGGAGGCATATTCCTCACAGATGTAAGTGGCTGCCCGGCCGCCAAAAGCCTGGCAGATGCTTTCAAAATCCCGGGCGGTGACGATCAGCTCAAAGCCGCTGACGAGGACGGAGTAATCAGCGCCGGTGCGGTAGCTGATGCCCAGCTCGTCCAGCTCGGCAAGCAGTGCCGCCTTCTCACTGCTGATGCTGCCGCGCAGGGAGATGGCATCATCGGTCAGGCTGTACTCGGACAGGGACAGGCTGCTGCCGGATTCGCCGTAGACCGTGAGCAGGGGAGCCTGCTGCACCTGAACGATCAGAGAAATGGTCTGATCCTCAGCAATGGTTTCGGGCAGCTTCTGAACGACGCTGCCGTCCAGATATTTTTCAGTGTTCAGATTGATTGCCTGGTCAAGCTTGGTGATGACCGAGTCTGCCAGTACGGTGGTGGATGCGCCGCCGGAGAGGAAGGTTGTAAGCGCCAGTGAGACCACTGTTGCCAGAACCAATATTTTGGCGATCAGCTTGTTACGTGTTTTGCGTTTCGTCATTTGGGGCTCCTTGCCTTTCGTTGATATTGCGTAGCGTTGAAAAATGTCGATATGCATACGAGTTTATAATACCACAGATTTATGTTACTTGCAAGCATAATTTACCAAATTAACCCATATAAAAACCTTAAAAATAACCTGAAGTATTGACAAAATTTACAAATTTATGATATACTTTTTGAGTATGAGTTATTGAGGGATGGTATACGATCCAGCCTTCGCAGGCTGTTTTCCCCACACGGACAACGGCACCTTTTTCAGAACGGAGAAATAACATGAGCAATTTTAAAAAGATCCTGTCGCTCCTGTGTGTTTTTGCCCTGCTGCTCGGCATGATGGCCGGCTGCGGCGGAGAGGGAAGCACCAATGAGAGCACCGAGCCTTCCACAAAGCCCAATAATGACGTGGTGGTCGGTACTTCCACCAATTACACCGTTGTCGTAAAATCCATGGGCGGTCTTCCCCTGGAGGACGTGACCCTTCTGGTTTACAAGGACGCGGCGCTTACCGAGCTGACCGGCTACGGTGAAACTGACGAGAACGGTCTGGCTACCATCACCCTGACCGGGGCGGATATCTACTATCTGAGCCTGACCAACGTTCCCGAGGGTTACGTGGCTGAAACCAGCTATGCCCTGACCGGCACCATCACCAATATCAGCCTGACCTCCAAGGTCATCTCCGGCACCAGTCTGGCCGGTGTAACCTACGAGCTGGGCGATGTGATGCACGATTTCACCATCACCTCCGCTGACGGCACCGAGTACACCCTGTCCAAGCTCCTGGAGGAGAAGGACGCGGTCGTGCTGAACTTCTGGTATGCCACCTGCACCTACTGCATTCAGGAGTTCCCTTATCTGGATACCTCCTACCAGAATTACAGCGACAGTGTGGAGGTTCTGGCCCTGAACAACTATGCCGGCGATACCGTTGACGATGTGGAGTACATCCAGAATTCCTTCTACGAATACTACAATTCCCAGTACGGCTCCATCGACCGCACCGGTGGCCTGTCCTTCCCCATGTGCTACGAGGACCAGGGCATCGGCGATGCCTTTAACCTGAGCGGCTATCCCACCACCGTGGTGATCGACCGTTACGGCGTGATCTGCTTTGTGTATGCAGGCGGTCTGCCCAGTGAGAGCTACTGGTCCTATATCCTGGAAGCCTTTATCGGTGACGACTACACCCAGACCCTCTACACCGGCATGGAAGAGCTGGTCCCCGTGGCGAAGCCCACCGAGCCCATGCCTTCTTCCGATGAGATCGCTGCTGTGTTCAACGGCGGCGAGCTGGATGTCCGCTACTGCGGCGAAGAGGGCACCGATGATGCCGAGCTTTCCTGGCCCTTTCTGTTTTCCGAAAAGGATGGTGTTTCCTGCCTGTATCCCTCCAACATTGGAGTGGAGAGCAGCTACGCCACCATGTATGCCTATGTGACCCTGGAGGAGGGCGACGTTGTTGCCTTTGATTACTATGCCTCCAGTGAGTCCGGCGGGGATATCCTTTACGTTCTGGTGGACCGCAACGACGTCTATCAGATCTCCGGCGAATCCGATGGCTGGAACACCTGCTATACCTGGGTCGCCAAGGAGGCAGGGGAGTATGAGATCGCATTCTGCTATCTGAAGGACTCCTCCGAAAATTCCGGCGATGATACCGTATACCTCAGCAACCTCCGTGTTCTCAGTGTCGGTGACATCGACCAGCCCACCTACATCCCCAGAGAGTGCGCCACCAATATGCGTGCGGACGGCTTCGGCTACGAAAACTACGTTACCGTGGTTTACAACGAAAAGGATGGCTACTACCATGTCGGCACCGAAAACGGCCCCCTGCTGCTGGCTGACCTGATGATGGCTACCCAGTTCTCCACCGATCCCGTGTACACCCTGGCCTATAACGGACAGGTCGTGATCGACGGCTATGATTACTACGCGGATATCGTGGACTACTGTCTCTACGCTTCCAACTCCCAGATCTATTCCCTGGTTGCCGTTAATCAGGAGCTGAAGGAGCTGCTGGTGAAGGTTTCTGAGGCAGTGGGTATTGAGAAGTCTGAGAACGAATGGCTGCAGATGTGCTCTTACTACGATGCCTATGGCACCAACGGTGTGGAGCTGAGCGATCCTGCCGCTGGCCTTGCCTGCTACAATGCCTATACCGCCGTGCTGGGCAGCAATACCGTCACCTACGACCGAATGATCATGCCCCGGGGCCTGCTCTTTAAGTTCGTTCCCTCCAAGAGCGGCGTCTACCGCATCACCTCCTACTCCGACACCTATGTGGACGGTTGGGTCTTTGTTGAGGAGAACTTCGAGACCAGAGAGGCCATGTACACCTATTGGTTCAACGAGCGGGCCTGGACCGACCCCATGAATGTTTCCATGGTGCTTTACCTGGAGGCCGGCAAGGAATATTACATCGATGTGGCATTCTACGATGTCTATGCCACCGGTTCCATCGATTTCACCATCAAGTATGAGGGCGCACAGAAGGATCTGCTGATCCTGGCTTCTCCCGGCCCCTTCACTTACTTCGACGAGAACACCTACGATGTTGTGGCTGGCGGCATTGAAGTGGCTCTGGGCAGCGACGGCTACTACCATGAGCTTCTCAGCAATGGCAGCCTGGGCTCCAAGCTGTATCTGGACATGGTCTCCTACTCCAACATCTTCACCTCCCAGTCCATTTTTGATCTGATCGCCTCCGGCGCGTTTAACTTCGCCATCACCGATGATGACCAGTGGATCCTGGATTACTACGACTACTTTGAGGAGCTGGATTTCAACGGCACCGACTTTGAGACCTGCATGCAGGAGGTCTGGGGCGAGAATTTTGCGACCTACTGGGATCTGTATGAGGTAGAGGATGTGCTGGATGGCTACTACCACGGCACCGGCCCTGATTACACCGAGCTGATGACCAAGTATGCCAATAAGATCACCAAGTCCGGCGAGCTGGCTGGTACCGTTGCGGTTACCGGAGAGCTGGCTGAGGCACTGCAGCTGCTGATGGATAAGTACACCTTCCAGGGTGTTGAGCATTCCTGGACCAAGCTGTGCTACTACTACGATTACCTGGGACCTGACGCAAGCAAGTGATATTTACAGCGGACCCGCTTCTGCGGGTCCGTTTTCCGTATTGCATTCTTTCACCATTTGTGGTATACTCTGGATACAAAAGTCCACAACGGATGTATAAACCTGTATTTTAAGGAGAATGAAAATGAATATGATGAAACGTACCGCCCTGCTGCTGGTTCTTGTTTTGATGCTGGGGCTGTGTGCCTGCGGCAATGGCGGCAATGAAACCACCACGGCACCCACCGAGCCCGGTGAAAAGACTTACACGGTCCATACTGTTGACCAGAACGGTGATCCTGTTGGCAGCGTGATCCTGCAGTTTGGCATCGAATTCCAGAGCTCTACTCTTGCGATTTCCGGCGCGGATGGCATTGCCAGCATTACCACCGGGGCAAATGTCCAGAATGTTACCGTCAGCTCTGTACCTGATGGCTACACCTGCGATGAAACCACGGTTTCCTTTGACGGGAGCACTGACCTGACCATCGTGTTCACTGCCGAAGATAACGGTGGCAGCACCAACGTTTCCTACACCATTACCGTTGTTGACCAGAACGGAAACGGTGTCCCCGGCGTGGTGGTCCAGCTGTGCGACGCGGAGAGCTGCAAGCTGCCTGTTTCCACCGATGAAAACGGTGTCGCGGTGTGCCAGTGCCCGGAGAGCGAATACCACGTTGCCCTGAACACCATCCCCGAGGGCTACTCCAGTGATGTTCTGGAATTCTATTTCGACAGCGGCTCGCGTGAGCTGACCATCACCATCACCGCTGACGGGAACGGAGAATAATATGAAGATCAGAAGATTTACCGCGCTGCTGCTTGCCGTTTTGATGGCAGTAAGCTGCGCTGCCTGCGGCGGTGAAACGCCTCAGGAATCCACCCCCGGCACAAGCACCGCACCCGGCAATGTGACCTATTCCGTCACGGTTACCGACGGCCTTGGAAATCCCTGGAGCGGCGGTGTGATCGTAAACTTTATGAAGGACGGCGTTCTTGCTGCCATGCAGTCCCTTGATTCCAACGGTGTTGCCAGCAAGGAGCTTCCCGCCGGGGATTATACCGCCGAGCTGGCATTTACCAGCGACGCGGACCGGTACCATTATGATGCTTCCGTATTGGCTCTGACTGCGGATCAGCCTTCTGCCACCGTTGTTCTGGCCAACAAGCTGGGGGATGACAGCATTACCCTTGGCGTTGGAGGCGGCGAGTATACGGCATACGCCCTGAGCATGGGCTGCACTTATGTGGAGCTTAGCGATCCTGACCGTAATTATTTCATTTTTACTCCGGTCTATTCCGGTACATATGAATTCAGCATTATCGGCGGCACAGCGGTGATCGGCTACTACGGTTCGCCTTACTTCGTCCAGGATATTAATCTGGGAGTAGGAAAGGATGACGGTTCCTTTACCGTTTCCGTTTCCCAGAGTATGATCGGCACCGAAGGCACCGGAACTACCGTTATGGTTCTGGGCGTTGACGCAAACGGCAGCAGCGACTGCATCGTCAGCATCCAGCGAGTCGGCGAGGCTGAAAAGACCATTGCGGACTATGAGTGGACCATTTATAGCGGCACCGTTACTCCCGCGCCCTACATACTGCCCGAGGGTACTGTTGTGCATGATTTTGATATCACTGCCGCAACTGATGCCTATGTTTTGGTATACAATGATGCCGACGGCTGCTATCATCTGAATACTGCCGACGGTCCTTTGGTTTTCTGCAAGCTGGGCGTTGAATCCGATTATCTCGATCCGATCGTGACCATTCTGGAATCCTCCGGTATTACCAGCTATTATTTTGATGACCAGGGGAATTTTGTTGAGAAGGTGTCCTTCACCGAATGCCTGAACGGTTATGTGGAATGTATGGATACCGTTTCCGGACTGTATCCTCTGACCCATGACCTGATGTACATCATCAATGAGCGGGGCACATTCTCCGGCTGGTGGGAGGAAGGCAATCCCGGTTATATTTTCACTGACGACAACGGCAACAGCATTATTGGCCTGAACAAGGAAATTGCCTGGCTGTTCCTGTGCTGCTACGCAGAAGTGGAAGTGGAGCCGGAACCCACCGAGCCGCAGCCTACTGAGCCGGAACCCACCGAGCCGCAGCCTACTGAGCCTGAGCCCACCGAGACGGAGCCGAAGCCCACACAGACGCAGCCCACCGAGCCCGAACCCACGGAGCCTGAGGAGGTCATCCAGCAGGTGGTCGGCACACTGGTGAATGCGGACGATCCCATCGTGCTGGGCGGTGCCCAGGCCCTGGATTTTAACGTGGATCTGGAACCCGGCACCTATATGTACTATCAGCTTTACAAGATCTCCGGCACCACCCTGAAGATCACCGCCGACGCGGCATATGTGATCTGCGGCGGGGTGACCTACTGGCCTGAAAACGGTGTGATCAGTATCCCCCTTTCCTCCGATGGCCCCAGTGTTCCCGTGGAGATCTACTTCGGTAACTGCAGTAATCTGGACAAGAGCTTCTCGGTTCAGCTGAGCTATCCCCTGGGCACTCAGTCAAACCCCGAGACCTGCAGGCTGGGAACCCTCACTGCCGCTGTGGAGCAGGGTAATGACCAGGGCTATTACTTTACTTATGTTGCGGATAAGAGCGGCGTGCTGACCCTGACGCTGGAGTCCATCAGCATTGATTATGACTGCTATCTTACCCTCTACAACCTGGATACCTATGCGTATCATTCTTCCACCGAGGGCACCATCAGCATTGAAGTCAATGCCGGTGATACCGTTCAGATCACCGTTGGTGTCAGTGACCCCGCCTATAAATATCCCGCGGCGACCATCGTAGTTCAGGCAACTCTTGAATAAGAAATTGGCCACCCTCATTTGAGGGTGGCCTAAAATTTTTATTCCGCCAGGATGGAGTCGATGATCTGCTTCATTTCATCATAGGTGGTGGAGCGGAGGATCACCGCGCGGATCACGCCTTCTTCGTCCAGGATGATGGTTCCGGGCCAGGACTGTCCGCCGCCGAAGAGGCGGTAGTAGAGGTTATCCGTTGTGTCCGAGCAGAAGATGGCAGGAAGGTCCGAGAAATTCTCTGCGATGAAGTTCATCACATCATTTTCATCCTCGCCGTAGCTGTGAATGGTGACAAGGGATACCTGATCGCCGTATTCCTGGGTGATCAGGGGGAATTCGTTCAACAGCTCCGTGACGCAGGGGGTGCACCATGTGCCCCAGAAATTCAGGATGGTGACCTTGCCCCGGGTGGCTTCTACATTGAAGGTCTCGTCGGAGCCGTAGATGGGAAGATCGTAGACGTAGCAAAGATTTCCCACGCTGCCGCCTGTGACCGGGGTATCACCTGTTTCGGAAACAGAGGGCTCTGTGGTGTCATCAGAGGGCGTCTGGTCGGTATCGATGAAGTTGTAATACACCAAGGCGAAGATCAAAACTACCGCCATCACTGCGGCGACCAGGGCTCTGGCAAGCTTTGTCTTTTTGGGGATCTCCCGGACTTCCTTGCCGGAGGTGCTGCCGCCGGATTCGTTGGGAGCTAACAGGATCTTGGGGCCCTTGAAGGAAATGGCACCGGTGGGACAGACATCCACGCAGTCGCCGCAGCTGATGCATTCGTGATCGCCAGGGTGACGGATGTCCATTTTGCATTTGCCGGTACACAGGCCGCAGTTGGTGCACTGCGGTTTTTCAAGCCTGATGCCCAGCAGGGAGATCCGGTTGAACAGGCCGTACAGCGCGCCCAGAGGGCACAGGAAACGGCAGAAGGAGCGGTAGATAAAGACACAGGCCACGATGATGACCACCAGCAAACAGAACTTCCAGGTGAACAGGGGGCCAAGCATGGAGTACATGTAGTCATTGGCTTCGTTGGAGAGGAGTCCGACAGCACCGAGAAGGGTACCGCTGGGGCAGATGTACTTGCAGAAAGCCGGCAGGGGAATGGAGTCAGCCGCATAGATCAGGGGAATAGCAAAGACAAAAACCACCAATATCACATATTTGAGACAGGAGAGGACTTTTGTTACCCGGTTTTTCTTCAGCTTTGGGGTTTTGATCTTATGCAGAAGATCCTGGATCAGTCCGAAGGGACACAGGAAGCCGCAGATCCAGCGCCCGAACATCAGGCCGTAGAGCATCAGGATGCCGAAGAGGTAGTAGGGAACCTTCGCTCCGGAATTAGCCAGGGCATTCTGCAGCGCGCCGAGGGGACAGGCCGCGCCGGCACCGGGGCAGGAATAGCAGTTCAGGCCCGGTGCGCAAACGGCCTTCACTTTTCCCTGATAGATCTTGCCGCTGCCGAAGCCTTTCAGGTTTGCGTTGGTCAGCAGCGCGGCGTAAAGCTGGATGAGCCGCCGCTTGGTGGGAAGGTATTTTTTGATTTTTTCTTTCATAATCAGCCCAGTCCTATACATTCGGTGCAGATTTTGATGGCCTTGCTCAGAAGATCGGCATACCCCTGGTTGGCGATGCCAAGGGCCAGGAGAATGACCGCGGCGGCAAAAACAACGGTGCGGATCACGGTGATGCGTTTGCCGGTTCCACGTTCGACGGGTTTGGCAGGTTTCAGCCCCATGGCGCGGGCTTCCGCGATCTCCCGGTCGATGCTTTTTTCGCAGGCCAGCCGGCAGAGGTAGACTGCGGTAAGAGCCAGTGCGGTGGGGATCAGGGCTACGAAAATCGCACGGACCACATCACCGCTCAGGTCCTTGATACCAAAGTGGGAGCTGTCGCAGTAATAGATAATGGGATAGACGGCCAGCAGCGCCGCAGCAGCGGCGGTGATGATTTTATAGGTGCGGCGCTTTTTTTGCTCTTTGGAGCCTGTCATACCGTAGCGGGCCAGTGTTTCTGCGTTGTCACGGCGGGCCTTGATCCTGGCATCATCCAGCGGAAGCGCGATATGCAGCGCAATGCCGCCCGCCACCGCCGCAAGGCAGACGAGACCGGGAATGGCAAGGGAACCAAGGGCGGCTGCCACAACCTCCCGGGTGAAGGGACGGTCGCCGCTTCGGTAAATGCTGATGCAGCTGACGATCAGCGCCACTGCCATGATGACGATCAGCGCGGATACCATCAGGCTGTATATCAGATGGATTTTTTTGATCCGTTCTTTTGACATGAAAAACGCCATACCTTTCCTAATAATTCAGGGTAATGATACCATAAACGGTGAAAAAGGTCAAGATTTGCCGCCGCTGTAATCTTGAAAACTTTTGTTCGATATGATATAATGTGAAAAATCGTTACGAAAGAATATGAGGAGAAGTACCATGGCCAAGACCAAGACCGTATTTTTCTGCACTGCCTGCGGCAATGAAACGCCCCGATGGATGGGCCGCTGCCCCGGCTGCGGCGCCTTCAACACCATGGAGGAGCATATTGAAAAGCCCACCCCTGTGGGTAAAGCGAAAGCTGCACCTGCGGGTTCCAGACGTGCGCCCCAGCATATTACGGATGTGGAGCCTGGGGATGAGATCCGCTTCTTCACCGGAATGGGGGAGCTGGACCGGGTCCTGGGCGGCGGCGCGGTTGCCGGAAGCCTGGTTCTGGTGGGCGGCGCGCCCGGTATCGGTAAATCCACACTGCTGCTGCAGATCTGCAAGGTACTGTGTGCCCAGCGGCGGGTGCTGTACATCTCCGGCGAGGAAAGTGAGCGCCAGCTGAAGCTGCGGGCCCAGCGTCTTGGCGTCGCGCCCCAGGAGCTTCTGATTCTTTCCGAAACCAGACTGTCCGATGTGGTGCAGGCTGTGGAGGATGTGAAGCCGGATATCCTGATCGTGGACTCCATCCAGACCCTGTTGCGGCATTTTTTAATTATGATGCGGCATACCTGGGCAAGCAAATCAAGACCT
>CAZHEG010000005.1:0-18160 GCA_964531435.1 uncultured Oscillospiraceae bacterium
GCAATGACGTGGGTCAGACGCAGAAAGGGTGCGTTTTGCAACGCACCCTTTTTTATTGCCGAAGATCATCCGCGCGTTAACGCATAATGGGAATCTCGATGCTGGCTTCGTGCTGCCCATCGTTCACCGTGAAGGTGATCGCTTCCCCTTCACCCGCCTGGACCACCGCGAGGGCTTCACCGAAGTAGGTGTCCGTCTTTTCATCGGTGTAGTTCAGGTCGTTGTAGGGACAGGCGCTGCCCATACCCAGCAGCTTGCCTCCGGAAACCTTCGCGGTCATGATGCCCCGCTGCAGGGGCTTGACGATGCCGTTTTCATCGGTATACTGCAGGCGGATGTGGCAGAGCCTGCCGGAAGCCACCGCGGCTTCCTCCGGCACCGCCCGCAGCTGCGTCTGCTCCGACGCGGTTTTCAGCTGGCAGCGGCCGATCTCATTTCCGGCTGCATCCAGGGATACCGCCTCGATCACGCCGTCCTGGTAGGTGCAGGAGAATTTGGCGATGCAGTTGTTCCGCAGCTCCTTTTCCCCCACCACCTTGCCGTTGACCAGCAGCCGGACCTTGGCAGCCCGGGCATACACCTCCACGTTGGCCTTCTTGCCCGCGCATCCGTTCCAGCTCCAGCTGGGGATGGCGTTGGACATTTTCCAACTGGAGGGAGAGTGCCGCTCACCGGTGTGGTTCACCGGGCACACCGCGATATAGGGGCCCTTTTCCTGTTCCAGCGCCACACGGGTGTAGTAGGCCTCGCCCAGAGGCTTGCCCGTCAGGTCAATTCTGCCGGAACCGGCAGTGATCCAGCCCGAACCGCCGTCAAAGGTGGGAGCATAGTCACTGTACTCCCAGGAGCCGATGGCCACCTCTCCCAGATAATCCATACCGGCCCAGACGAAATCGCCCACGATGGTGGGATACTTTTTCGCCAGCTCCCGGAAGCGGTACGCGTCATTGCAGAAGGTCTCGCTGCCCAGAATCAAGCGGTGGGGATATTTCTTCACATCGGACTTGTAGCGGTAGATGCCGTAGTTGTAGCCGGCAATGTCCATATTCGCGAAGGCATCCCGGGTCTTCACATCGCAGCCGTGGAGGGTCGCACCGATCTTCATGGTGTTGTCGCCCAAAAGGCCCGCCAGGTCATTGAAAAATTCACTGCCCACGGAGCGCTTCTTCTTGGGCTTCGCGCCGGCCTTGATCCGCTTTTCCGCCTCCTTGGCTTCCTTCTTCGCCTTCTCGTCGGAGTAGATGCCGAAGCCGATGGAGCACAGGTAATTGAAGAAAATGTTGACGCCGCAGGTGACCGGGCGGGTGGCATCCAGGCTGTGCAGGAACGCGGTCAGCTCCCCTGTCAGGTCAATGCCCTTCTTCTGCGAGGTTTCGGATACCTCATTGCCGGTGGAATACATGACCACACTGGGATGGTTGTAGTCCTTGTCCACCATGTCGGTCAGATCCTGCCGCCACCAATCCATGAAGTAATCCACATAATCGTATTCCGTCTTGTGGATATACCAGTGGTCGATATATTCATCCATCACCAGCACGCCCTGCCGGTCGCAGGCATCCAGCAGTGCCTTGGAGCAGGGGTTGTGGGCGCTTCTTATGGCGTTGTAACCGTTTTCCTTCAGGATCCGGATCTTTCTCCATTCGGAATCCTCGTAGCAGCAGGCACCCAGCACGCCGTTGTCGTGGTGGATGCAGGCGCCCTGGACGATCACCCGCTGGCCGTTCAGGCAGAAGCCCTCATCGCCCCATGTGATGGTCCGCAGGCCAAAGGTGGTTTCACAGGAATCCGTGCCGAATACCGCACGGCAGGTGTACAGGTGAGGATCATCCAGATCCCAGCGCTTTGCATTGGGGATCTCCAACTCCAGCTCCACACAGCCGTCGGACTCCTCCTCCGCGGAAGCCACCACCATTTCACCGTCCAAGATCTGGATCCGGGCGGTGCCGGTTCCCACGGTTTTCAGCTGGACCGCCGCCACCGCGGGCTCCAGGCTGACGGTGCGGATCTTCAGGCCGTTCAGGGGGATGTATTCCTGATCCGCCACCCACAGATGCACCGGGCGGTAAATGCCCGCGCCGGAGTACCAGCGGCTGTTGGGCTGGTCCGCGTTGTGGGCGATGACCCGGATGACGTTGGGCCGGTCCGCGTGGAGCAGCCCGGTGGCATCTACATAGAAATTGGTGTAGCCATAGGGACGGAAGGCCGCCTTCTCCCCATTGATCCAGACCTCCGCCTTGCGGTATACGCCCTCAAATTCAAAGATCAGCTTCTTGCCGGCGCAGTCGGCAGGGAGCATAAATTCCTTCTCATACTCATAGTCGTAGGCCTCGAACCAGCCGGTGTTCTTTCCGCCGGGGGACAGGGGGCTGCGGGCCTCGCCGATCATGGCGTCATGGGGAACCGTCACTTCTTTTTTCTGCTGCTGACTGCCCAACCGGGAAACATACCAGTTATTGTTAAAATCAATTCTCTTCATATGCTTACCTCATTTTTTAGAATATCCGCTGCAGGAAGTTATACAGTGACAGGTGCCAGCAGCCAATGGAATGGTATCGCATAGGATACACGTCAATGTCATAGTTGACCCCCTGGGTCAGCCGGGGTTCCAGCTCCAGCAGCCGCTGGTAGCCGTCGATCTGCCAGTTCATGGCAAAATCGAAATTGCCGCAGGACATATACAGATAGTTGATGGGATACTGGGCATATTCCTCGGACTGCAGGGTCTGCTTCAGGTACTCATCATCGGTGCGGAACGCGCTGAACATGCCGAACCAGGAGAAATAATCCAAATTGCCGCACAGGGCCGCATGGCAGGCCGTAACGGAGCCCCGGGACAGTCCGGCAAAGGCACGGTGATCCCGGCTGGCGGTGAAGCCCGCCTCGTCACAGCTCTCGGCGTAGGTGGAATACCGGCTCTCCACCGCCGGCATCAGATCATAGCGCAGCTCATCCCGGAATGCGTAGGTCAGCTGATCCAGATCGTCGGCAAAGTCATCCTCCGTGTAGAAGGTGGGTGTCACCACGATCAGCGGCTCGATCTCTCCGGAGGCGATCAGCCGGTCCAGCATATCCTTGTTATAGGAGTGGGTGGTGAGCCAGTACTTCTCATCATCACCGGTTCCGTGCATCAGATAAAGGATATTGTACTGTTCGCTTTCATCGTAGCCGTAGGGCAGATAAATCTGGGCCTGTTTCTCAACGGCCCGTCCGTCGGTGCCGTAGGCCTTGGTCTGGTAGGTCAGGGTCTCCACCGTGCCGGGCTGGTCGCAGCCCGGGGCGTCATACTCCTGCGGAACCGCCCAAAGCTCATTGTGGGCGTGTCCCTGGGCACTCTTCGCCTCATTCACATTGTACATCCAGGTCAGCAGGAAGCCCACCACGATCACCGCCGCCGCTGCCAGGGGCACATAGGGAATGCGCCGGATGTGCCGCTTGCAGCGGATCACATCCACCATCCCCACCACCAGGCAGACCGCGGAAACGACCACCTCCACCAGCAGCGCAGGCTGCAGCAAGGAATCCACCAGAATGTAATTGGTGATGTAGAACATGGTCCCGCCGCCCGCCGCATTGATCAGCAGCAGCCAGGGCATCCTGCCCTTCCACGCCGCGTAAGCTGTCAGCGCGAAAACCGCGTCCACGACGAGGAATGTCAGCGCGACTGTGGAATCCCCCATGGCAATGCTGCGAAGCAGATTCCAGCAGCCCGCCAGCAGGGCAGTCACAAACGCGGCCAAGCCTGCTGCGTCGCAGGGAACGATCCCTCTTTTTTCCTTCATTTTGACCCTCCCATCTTTGCTCAGCCGTTTTTGCGCTTTGCGATGGCCTCCTGCTCCGCAGGCAGGTTCTTTTCAACGGTAAACAGGAAAATCAATCCGGCGCAAAGCACATAGGCAATGGTCTCCACCCAGATGTAGCTGATGGAGATGGCACTGCGCACCGCCGCGCTCTGGCCCATGGTTCCCAGCGCCGCATCGGCAAACTGGTCATAGCCGCACAGTCCCAGAATGGCACTGAAGATGGAATTGCAGATGGGGGACGCAGCCACGCAGATGCAGCTGTACAGGCTCATGGTCAAGCCGTCGGTACGCAGGTGGCTCTTATACTCGATGTGATCGATCACATCCGCCAGCATCGCCAGAATCAGATATCCGGCGGGGGCAGAGCCCAGGCACTTCAGTGCCACGCCGATGCCGACCAAAACAATGTCATCCCCGCCAATGCCGGCCACCACGCCGCCCGCGGCGCCCAGCAGCATACCGATGAGGATCACGATCCGTTTGCCGAACTTGTTAGCCAGAGGCGCTACCACCACAGCCGCCAGGGCCATGGGAATGGCGCCCAGAATGGCAAGCAATGACTGGGACGCGCCCCAGGCATCCGCCGAGCCAAAGAAGGTGTTATCCAGGACCCACTTGCAGAAATAGGACATGGAGCCGTTTTTCAGCGCACCGCTCAGCTGGAACAGGGCGAAGAAGATCATGGCGATCCACCACATTTTGTTGCTTGTGACCGTCTTGAGCTGCTTGCCGATGGAGGGAACCTCCGCCTTGGCATCCTCAGCCGCCGCGTCCTTCATCAGCTCCTCCGTCACCCGCTCCCGGGTGAACTTATACTGCAGCAGAATGGTCAGGGCGGAGAAAACCGCCACAGCCAGCATGGTCACAAACCACAGGGTCTGGTTTTCCTTCAGGGCAAAGGATACCAGGATGGGGAAGATCATGCTGCCCGCGCCCATCACCGCCAGGGTGGCCATATTCACAAAGGATGCCAGGGTGGCCCGCTGCTTGGTGTTGCGGGTAGACAGCGACACCAGCGTAGAATTGGCGGTGCTGTAAATGGGGAACGCCACCGCGTAATACAGATTGTACGCAACGGCGATCCAGATCATCTTCGCCACGCCCTCAAAGGGCACGATGAACATCAGCACGCTGGAAACCGACACGGTCAGTGCGGAAAGGAGAATCCAGGGCCTTGCCTTGCCTGCCAGCGCCTTGGTCCGCTCGATCAGCTGGCCCACCACCAGGTTGGATGCCACGATCAGAATGGTGGACAAGAGCTGAAGGCTGGTCAGGAACGCCAGATCCAGCTTCAGAACATCCGTAAAGTAATTCTGCAGGATGCTGGTGAAGATGCCCGAGGACAGCATAGCGCCGATGGGTCCGATCATGTAGCCGATGAGCATCTCCGGAATCTTTACATCATCGGTCTTGACCCAGGAGGCCAGCAGCGGGGATCTCCAGAAATCACCTTTTTTTGCCATAAATATCATCCTTTCTTATCCAGCGCGCAGCTGACTTGCCATGTGCCGCTTCCGCAGACCTTTCCGGTTCCGTCGGGCAGCACCACTTCGCAGCTCGTTCCCACAGGCACGGTGACCGTGATCACGAACTGATCATTTTCTGTTTTCCATTCCGCAGCCGCCGTGCCGTAGGGCGTCCGGGTCTCGGCCTTCGCCCAGGTGATGTCCCCGCCGGGAACAGGCTTCACCCGGAACCGGCGGTAGCCCGGCTCCACAGCCTCCAGTCCCGCCACTCTGCGGTACAGGAAATCGCCCACCGCGCCGCTGGCGTAGTGATTGTAGCTGATCATGGTGTCGGTGCCGTCGTCACCGATGGGGCAGACCCCATCCTCATTAAGCCCGTCCCAGCGCTCCCAAATGGTGGTGGCACCCATCTTCACCTCATACAGCCAGGAGGGGCACTTGGTGTTGAGCAGCATCCTGTACGCCGTGTCCGCATGGCCATTGTCCGCCAGGGCGAACAGAATGTAGGGGGTGCCCGGGAAGCCGGTTCCGATGCAGTAGTCGTTTTCCCGCACCAGCCTCACCAGATTTTCCGCGGCATTTTTCTTGGCGGCAGCATCCGGGAACATATCCAGATGCAACGCCAGCACATAGGCCGTCTGGAATTCCTCCAGCATCCTGCCGTTGCCGTCCGTCAGCACGCTGGCGTACGCGTCGGCCACCTTTTCACTGAAGGCGCGGTAGCAGGCCTCATCCTCCGTTTCCCCCAGGATCCCGGCGATCTCGGCCAGCAGGGCGCTGGTGTTGCGCATACTGGCGGTGGCGGTCCACTTGGCTCTTCCCTGCCATTGGGACATCAGGGGCACATCCGGCGCCACCCAGTCACCGAAGTGGAATACCGCAGGGGTATCCCAGATATACCGCTTCTTGCCGAAGCTCAGCAGGCCCGCCCAGAAGGCACAGGCCTTTACGTACTTTTTCATGCCGGGGTAGAAGCGCCGCAGGATCTCCTGATCGCCCCTGGCCCGGTATTCCGCCCAGGGCACCAATATGCAGGCATCATCCCACCAGTCCACCGCCATGGTGGGCATGGTAGCCGGGAAGCCAAAGCCCTGCCGGGGAATGGTGTTGGGCACACCGCCGGTGGGCAGCTGCTCCGCCTGCAGATCCAGCATCCACTTATTCAGGAAGCGGCTCATATCGAAATTAAAGCAGGCCGTGGGAGAGAATACGGCGATGTCACCGGTCCAGCCCATCCGCTCATCCCGCTGGGGGCAGTCTGTGGGAATCTCCACAAAATTGGACTTGGCGCCCCAAAGGATGTTGCTCTGCAGTTGGTTCAGCATCCCGTTGGAGCAGGCGAAGCTGCCGATAGGCTCCACATCCGAGTACAGGGCAACGGCCTGGATCTTCAGATCCTTTTCTTCAATGCCCGCCACGCATACATACCGGAAGCCCATGTAGGTCAGTCTGGGAGAATAGGTCTGTTCTCCCTCCCGGCAGATGTAGGTGGCGCAGGCCTTTGCGGTACGCAGGAATGCCCGGTTCAGGGTGCCGTCCGGGTTCAGTACCTCACCATGGTATACGGTGATCCTCTGCCCGGCCTTTCCCCTGAGCTCCATCCGCACCACACCGGCCATATTCTGACCGAAATCGTACACCAGGCCCTCCCCGGTCATTTTGCAGGATATGGGCTCAAAAACCTCATGGGCCTTCACGCCCACGCCGGCACCGGCCTGGATCTTCGGCTGATGGCGGAGCTTTTCATAGGTGGCGTTTCGCCAGTGGATCTTTTCCGGGTCGATGGTGGCGTCGTAGGTTTCTCCGTCATAAATATCCGCCATGCGGTAATTGCCGTCCTCGGAAACCTGCCAGCTTTCATCGGTGCCGATGACCTCCTCCGTTCCGTCCTCATATTCCACCCGCAGCTCCAGCAGCAGCGCCTGACGGTCCGCGCTGATGCGGTTTTTCCGGGTAAAGACGAAGGAGCCCACCGCCCAGCCGCCGCTGACCACCGCCTGGAGCTCCGCCTCCCGGGAGAGCAGCTCCGTCACGTCATAGGTCTGATACTGCAGCCGGGTCTTGTAAGAGGTAAAGCCGGGGGCGAAGTAGTCCTCTCCCACCTTTTCTCCGTTGATGCTCAGCTCATAAATGCCCATAGCCGTGGAATAGACCCTGGCCCGGGCGATCTTCTTTTCAAAGCACACCCTTTTCCGGAACACCATGGGCACCGGAGAAACGCCCTTTTCCCGGAAGGAATAGGCGCCGTCGCTGATCCAGCGGCCCTGCCAGGGGGTATCCATCCTTCCGGTGGAAAAGGTCACCTCCGCCTCTGCCGTTTCATTCGCGTCATCCACGGCGGTCAGCCGGGCGGTGTATTCTGTAAAGGGCTCCAGCCGGGGGCCGGTGTAAGGGATGCCGATCTGCTGATCCGTCACGGTTTCCCAGCCGCCGATGCGCAGCACCGCTTCTTTCAGGGTCACATTTTCACGGCTGCTTTCCAGACTGAACGAAAAGCCGGGATTTTGCGAATCCGTCACACAGCCCCGGGTGAGGTTTTCCACCGTGAAACGGGATATTGTAAGCATTTCATTTCCTCCTTGCTGTGAAAGCACGTCCTTGTTCCGCCAGAGCGGCCGATCAACCTTGCCGGAGCTTTTTCAGGAACGCGCGGCTGCGCCTCCGGTTCTGGAAATGGTGCTTGATCATGCGGCCGCAGCCCCGCCAGAAATGACCGTTGACGATGAACAGGATATCCTCCACCATCGCCCCGCTGATCATTCCGCCGGTCATTTTTCCGATGGCCCGGAAGGGCATGTTGTAAATAAACAGAATATTCAGATCCGGCTTGCCCTTGGCCTCTGCCTTGTGCAGCATTCCGGTGAGAATCCTGTAAACCAGTCTTGCGGGAGCGGATTTTGCGTAATACAGCTGGCAGAGGGCATCGTTGGCGGTCAGCACACCGGACCAGCTTCCGTCGGGAATGGGCCGGCCCAGCAGGATCTCAAATTCAGCATCGCTGACCTGGGCGATCCGCCCGCTGTCATAGGAGCTCAGCGCGGGATACGGAAGCTCGGCGGCATCGCCCTGCACATGAATGGTCTGGGCCAGCCGGATATCACTGACGCTCGCCGCCACCATCACTGTGTAGGATGCCGTTTCCGTTTCCCAGCGGCCCGTCTTAACATTGAAGAACCGGAATGCCTTGTCGTCCAGCTCCATGGTAACGGTCTTTTCTTCCCCGGCCTTCAGGTACACCTTGCAGAAGCCCTTCAGCTCCTTTGCCGGGCGGAAAACCTTTCCGTCCTCACACCGGATGTACAGCTGCACCACTTCCGCGCCGTCCATGGTGCCGGTATTTTTCAGGCGGAACCGGACGGAGCTGCCCTCCAGCTCCAGGTCGGAATAACCGAAGCTGGTATAGCTCAGGCCATAGCCAAAGGGATAACGCACCGGAACATTGGCGGTATCATAGTACCGGTAGCCCACATACAGCGCTTCCCGGTACTCACTGGTGCGCTCCTTGCTGGGATAGTAACGGTACGCGGGGGTATCCTGCAGCGAAAGGGGCCAGGTCTCATTGAGCTTGCCGCTGGGATTGATCCGGCCGAAGATGGCCTCCGCCATGGCCCCGGCACCGGCCTGACCGCACAGATACCCATGGAGGGCACCCCGGAAGCTGCCTCTTTCCGGCAGGATGAAGGGCGCGCCGCCGGAAAGGATCAGCACCACATTCCGGTTTGCCCGGCATACCGCCTCGATCAGGGCCTGCTGTCCGGGAGAGAGGGTCAGCTCACTTCTGTCCAGACCCTCGGATTCCGCGATCTCATCCAGGCCAACGCACAGCAGCACTGCCTCCGCCTTTTCCGCCAGGGCAGCCGCTTCTTCGATCAGCTTCTGATCGGGGGCAGGCTCCGTTCTGGAGTAGCCGGGGGCAAACCCGGTCACATTGGCCCCCATTTCCTTCAGCTTATCCAGCAAATTATCCACCTGGGTGGGGTTAACAACAGAGGAGCCCGCACCCTGGTACCGGGGCTCTGCGGCAAAATCACCGACCACCGCCAGGGAGATATCCGTACGCAGCGGCAGGATGCCGTCATTTTCCAGCAGCACGATGCTGCCCCGGGCACATTCCAAGGCCACCTGATGGTGGGCCTGGACATCGTATTCCTTCTTTGCGCCGGAAACCGCTTCCCCGGTGGAGCGCGCCACCTTCAGCAGCCCCCGGATCCGCTCATCCAGCACCTCTTCCCCGATCCGGCCTTCCTTCACCGCCTGGTACAGTCCCAGGGCGCAGTCCGCGCCGGGGGCAGGCATGGTCAGGTTGGAGCCGGCCAGGATACCCTGGGTGTGGTCGTTATCTCCGCCCCAGTCTGTCACAACAAATCCGTCAAAGCCCCATTCCTCCCGGAGGATCTCCGTCAGAAGATGGGCGTTTTCGTTGGAATAGGTACCGTTCACCTGGTTGTAGCTGGACATGATGACCTTGGGTGCCGATTCCTTCACGGCGATCTCAAAGCCGGTGAGGTAGATCTCCCGCAGGGTCCTCTCATCCACCACGCTGTCCATGCTCATGCGGCGCAGCTCCTGAGAGTTCACCGCGAAATGCTTCGGGCAGGCCGCCACACCGTTTGCCTGGATGCCCCGGACGTAAGCGCCGGTCATCTTGCCCGCCAGGTAGGGGTCCTCCGAAAAATATTCAAAATTTCTGCCGCACAGGGGACTTCTTTTGATATTCAGGCCAGGGCCCAGCACCACGTTGACCCCGTTGGCGGCAGCCTCTTCGCCCAGCATCCTGCCCAGCTTTTCTCCCAACGCCACATCCCAGGAATTTGCCATGGTGGCGGCGGTGGGGAAGCAGGTGGCCGGAACCGACTCGTTCAGGCCCAGGTGGTCACCGGCGCCTGCCTGTTTCCGCAGGCCATGGGGGCCGTCGGACAGAAACATCGACGGGATATTCAGCCGGGGGATCTCCAATGTTGTCCAGGTAGTCCAGCCCTGGAGCAGGGCACACTTTTCTTCCAGTGTCAATTGTTCCATGATATCAGCCATAAGCTCCTCCTGTTCCAAAAGAAACACATTTATTTCTTATCCTGTACCGGCAGCAGGATCCGCAGCTCAAACCAGCCCTCCCGGGCATCGATGGTCAGGGAGCCGCCGTACTTGGATACGGTATCCTGCATGCTCTTGAGTCCAAAGCCGTGATACAGCTTGTCTTGTTTCGTGGTCACCAGCTTGCCGTTGCTGTATACCAGCTCACCTTCATAGCAGTTTTCCACACGGATGCGCACAAACTGCTTCTGCCGGGCAACGGACAGGTGGATCAGCCGTTTTTCCGGATCGGCGATCTTGCTGACGCTTTCAATGGCATTGTCCAGGGCGTTGCCAAACAGCGCGCTCAAATCCATGGAATGCATGAAATCCAGTGTGCTGCCATCCGCCACGCAGGTCAGGCGGATGCCCAGGTTCTGGCAGGTGTGGCTTTTTGCCGTCAGCAGAATATCCAGCACCCGGTTTCCGGTCTTGTTCTGGGCTTCATAGCTTTGAATTTCCTGCTCCAGCGCGTCCAGATATTCCAGCCGGTCCGCCTGGGATATCTCGCTGCGCAGCAGATTGATCTGATGCTTCAGGTCGTGATACTTCCGCTCCACCAGGTCAATGGAGTCCTTGGAGATCCGGTAGTTGGCATACTGCATCCGCATGATCTGCTGCATATGCTCCAGCTCCAGCTTTGCGTTCAGCTCCTGCAGCTGAATCTGGTAGGCATACAGCATGATCACGCCTGCCAGGTCCACCCAGGTGCGGATGATATAGATCTCCGCGGTAAACTGGCTGCTGAAGGGGGTCTTTTCAAAGGCATAGCCCAGATTGCTGGCCGCAAACACCGCAACCACGATCAGAAAGGTAGACACAACGGTCTTCCCCGTCACCTGCATGCTGACATGGGCTTCCCGCTGCTTATTTTCCAAATAATACATGATGCCGAAAACGGCTCCGTGGCTCACCACCAGGAATACCAAATTGACATCAAAGCGCAGCGGCATCCCCAAAACCGTCAGGCCATAGTAAAATAACTGCCACTCCAGCGATGCGGAGAATTCCGCCAGGATAAACGCCCGGCCGCAGAAATACCCCGCCTTATGCCAGTTTACATCGCAGCAGGTCTTGATGCACAGAAGCATCAGGCCCACCCGCATGATCACGTTGGGTATGAACCATACCACCGACACAAATTCCATCACGAAAAGCAGCAGCATCATGGGAATCAGCATTCCGATGCGGACGGTGTTCAGCTTCCAGCCATGGAGCCGCTTGGGCAGAAAATGAATGTAAAACACACATCCCATCCAATATGCCAGGGCATAATACAGTCCCGGCGTATTCGACAGATCAACTGTAATGGGAGGATTCATTTGCTTACCTCATTGATGTAGTTATTCAGCGCGTCCAGCAGCTCCTTCTTCTTGGCCCGGCTCACCTGCAGCAGCTCATTTCCCACCCGGACATCACTGCCCTGGATGCTCTGCACGTGCTCCAGATTCACCAGATAGCACTTGTTGCAGCGGAAAAAGCCTCCGGCTCCGATGCGCTGCTCCACCTCGCTGAGGGTGCCCTTGGATTGGAAGGTATCCGTCACCGTGTGGAAGATCAGATCGTGGTCCTGCACCTCCACATATGTAATATCCGATACATCCTGCTTTTTCACGCCGCCCTTTACCGGTACATTGATAAAGCGCTTGCTGCGCTTTTTCATCCGGGACAGAGCCCGGTCGATCCGCTGGGAAAAGGCAAAATAGGATACCGGCTTCAGCACATAGTCCAGCGCGTCCACCGTATAGCCCTTCATGGCGAACTGGGGCATGGCGGTGATAAAAATGATCACCACCTCCGTATCCATCTGCCGGATCCGCTCCGAGGCCTCGATGCCGTCCATATAAGTCATGGCGATATCCATCAGGATGATATCGTAGTTGGCGGAGTAATCCTCCACGATCTCATCTCCGTCGGTAAAGCAGGTGATGTGGAATTTTGTGCTGCTTTCCTTCTCGTACTTTTTCAGATATTCAACAAGAGTTTCGCGGTAAGTGGCGTCATCCTCAACCAGTGCAATTCTGACCATGATAATTCCATCCTCCCTGTCGGTGTCATTCTGATAACATAAAAATAACGGAAAACGCCCACCATTTCAATCCCTTTTTCAGGATTTCATCATTCCAGCTCAAAGCTGAGGAAGTCGAAGCTGCCCTTGCCCTCAAACCGGAAAAACAGCGCCTGCTTCTCCCCCGGGGCATGAAGCCCGGTGCCGAAAACTGCAGTTTCTCCCCCATTGTCGATGGCGATGCTTGCCGCCGGGCTGCCCTTCTCCTCCGTGCTGATGTGCAGCGTTCCCCGGGCCTTGCCCCGGATCATAACGGACACCTTCCGGGTCTGCCGCAGATCAAAATACTTGAACCCCGCCACAGCTCCCCGGCACATATTGGCAATGTACTGGTCCGGGCCGGACTCACGGTCCGGGCCCTCCTGGGTCAGATAGGGCAGGCCCCATTTGGGCAGCTTGATCATGCTCAGGAAGCGGGTGCCAAATCTGCCGTACAAATTGCAGGCAATGTAAGCGGGGTAGGTTCCCTTGCCCTCCAGCGGCCCGCCGTTCAGGCCGCAGGAGGTCACCTCCGCCTGATAGAACCGTCCGTTTTCAAAGCGGAGCTTCTCCGCGCAGGCCTGGCGGGAGGACTGCTTCCGGTTGGAGTGGCGGTGGTAGAAAATGTAATACTCCCCATCCAGCTCCAGGATGCTGCCGTGGGTATTGCCGGTGCAGTTTCGGGCATGGCGCACATCCGGCACTCCCGGCAGGCCGATATCGCCATTGCTCACCAGCACACCGCCGAAGCTGAAGTCGCCGTCCGGCCGCTTGCTGAAGCTGTAACACAGCTCATGGCTGTTCAGGGTGCTGTAAATGAAATAATAGGTATCTCCAAACTTGCGCATGGAGCTGGCTTCCATAAATACATGGCCCTGGTGGGGAGTACCCACTGCCTCTTTCTCTCCGGGAATGCCGATGTAATAGGGGCCGTTCTTGACGGTGAGCATATCCTCCGGATCCAGCTCAAAGCACATGGGGCCATGGACCGTGGGCTTGCTTCCCTTGAGGATCAGGGGATTGGTGGTAAGGGAGAAGCCGGAGTACAGGAATACCCGCCCATCGTCATCGATAAACACCGCCGGGTCAAACTGCAGGGGTTCCTTCTTCTTGCCGATGGGCACACCGTCCCCATAGCGGACGTAGCCGTAGAACTTGTAGGGGCCGCCGGGCTTGTCGCTGACGGCCACGGAGATCATCTTGGTGCCGCCGATGAAGTAGTACAGGTAAAACCTGCCGTCAGGGCCCTGCTGCATATCCGGCGCAGCCATGCCGATGCCGATTTTTCTTTTGATATGCACCGCGGGATCCTGTTCCATGCGGAAGATCTCGCCTTCATAGCGCCAGTTTCCCAGGTCATCCACAGGAGCAGACCAGCATACATAATTGCCCAGGCAGAAGCTGTAGCCGTTGAACAGATCGTGGGAGCCGTAGATGTACACCCGTCCATCCACAACGTAAGGCTCTGCATCCGGTACATATTCATAACTGGGCAGATAGGGATTGAATGCCTGTCTTGTTTTCATGCTGATTTCCTCCTGTATATGAACTGGTATCTAAACAGACGGTCAAAAAGTAAAAAACTGTGGGGAAAGATGCTATTCGCTTCTTTCCCCACAGCCAGTACTAGTTATGTTGAGGAGTCTTCAGTTAAGATTACTTCTCGTAGCTGACAAAGCAGGAAACCAGGCTTACGAGCATTGCCACAAGAGCAATGGCAACATAAGTCACGAAACCGGCGATGGTGGAGAAGGGATCAAGGCCGGACACCACAAAGCCCAGCTGGTCGACCATGGGGGTAAAGGCATTGCCGATGGCCAGGGTCAGCAGACAGGTGGTAGCAATGGGCAGCAGGGCGACGATCCAGTTGTTCTCGATCAGCTTGGACAGAACGAAGGAAGCCGCAGCCAGTACGATCGCTCCGATCAGCAGGCCGTTAACAGCACCATTCTTAATGGTGACATTGCCGTAAACGATCACAGCAACCAGGGAGAGAACCGCGGAAATACCTGCAAGGTAAGAACCGATAGCCTTATTCTTCATAATTTAGTCTCTCCTTTCATTAATCCTTTTTCTTTGCGGGCTTGACACAAGTGACCACATAAGCAGCCATGGCAAGAACGGTCAGAACCGCGGTGACGGTCACAGCAGTGGACAGAGCATCCTGCCACCAGGTGGTGACATACTGGATCTCGGTGGTGCTGGTCAGGCCGTTCATGGCGTTGGACTGAACCATCTGGTACACCCAGAACTTGATGTTGTACTTCATCATTTCCTGGAAGTAGGTATCCTTGGCGATCAGATCCTTGGAAGCAGCCATGGAGCCGATCTCTGCGTTGTCGTAAGCAGTCTCGGTCAGCATGTTGCCGCCGCCGGCGACGGTAGCGTCACGCCAGTTCATGTAGTCAGCGCCGTTGATCATATCGGTAACGAACCAGCCCTTGTAGCCCCACTCGTTACGGGCGATCTGGATCTGAGCGCCGGAGTGAGCACCTGCGAAGACAGTGCCGATACGGTTGAAGGCGGTCATGACGCCCTGTGCGTAGTTGTTCTGCATGGCCATCTGGAAGCCTCTGAGCTCGTTCTCACGGCCAGCCTGCTCGGTGAAGAAGGTGGACAGGCCGGAACGGTTGGCCTCCTGGTGGTTGAAGGCGAAGTGCTTGGGCTCCATCATCAGGCCCTTGGACTGACCGCCCTTACAGACAGCAGCGACCATGTAGCCGACGAGCATGGAGTCCTCGGAGTAGTACTCGTGGTTACGGGCACAGTAGGGAACGCGGTGCAGGTTGGCGCCGGGTCCCAGGATGCCGCTTTCGTTGGCCCACAGAGCCTCCTCGCCCAGCAGCTGGCCTTCACGCTCGATCAGCTCGGTGTTGAAGGTGCCGGCCACCACGGGAGCGGTGGGCATAACGTTCATGGCGTACTTGGCGTACTCGTTGTCCTCGGAAACGTAGGTGGGCTCGTCGGACAGGTCCTCAGTCCAGCGGATGTAGTAGCCGCCGACCTGGTCATAGGTGAAGCCCAGAGGGCCGTCGTTCTCATAGGTTCTGGGGAGCATGATGGAATCGATGTTCTCGATGTCGTTGCCGCCCTTTTCGATAAACTGGATTGCCTCGTCCAGAGTGATCTGGTCCATCAGCAGATCCCACTTCTCGTCGCTGAAGTCCAGAGCGCCCGCGAAGTTGCCATTTTCGTCAACGATCATGAAGTCGATGACCTTCAGGCCATTGTCAGCGCCCCAAATGACGCCGTCGCCGTTTTCATTCAGCTCATAGTTGGAGTTGGTCAGACCGACCATCATTTCCTCGGTGGGAGTGATCTCCATGATGGGATCCCAGCCCTTGGTCCAGTCGGCACGGGTGGTGTACTCAACGGAGCCGGGGATCAGATTGTTCAGGTCAGCATCCTGCAGAGCGTTCTCAACGTTGGCGGAGTAGGTCTCGATGTCGGTGGAGCCCAGGGTCCACTTGATGGCGTTCTCAGCCTTGATCACTTCGTCCTCAGTGATCTTGACCAGGTTCTCGGTGGAGCCGGTCTTCTTGGCCAGAACGTTGTTCAGAGCCTCGTGTGCGCCGTTGCCGATGGCGAAGTAGTAGTCGCCGGCTTCCAGAGTCCATGCGCCCTGAGTGCCGTCCAGCTTGACAGCGTCCTCATCGTAGCTTGCCATGTACTGAGGATCGAAGGTAACGGTAACTTCCACGGTAGCGCCGGGCTCGATCACGTCAGACTTGGTGAAGCCCAGCAGCTGGATGGCGGACTTCTCCAGGCCGCCTGCGGTGTAGGGAGCCTGCATGTACAGCTGAGCGGTAGCCTTGCCGGCGACGGAGCCGGTGTTGGTGATGCTCACAACTGCCTTGCCTTCGCCGCCGATCTCCACGTCAACAGACTTCAGGGTCATGTCGAAGGTGGTGTAGGACAGGCCATAGCCGAAGGGATAGGAAACCTCGCTTGCGTAGCTCCATGCGCTGCCGGAGGTGGCGCCCTCAGCGGAGGTGGCGTTGCCCTGGCCCAGGATGGAGTCCTCGTAGCGGGTCTCGTAGTACTTGTAGCCAACATAGATGCCCTCGGTCTCAACCAGGTACCAGTCAGCCTTGTTGGTGGTGGTCAGCACGGGGTTCTCGCTGCCGGAGTAGTTGGTGTACATATAGACACCGAAGTTCACCATAGCAGGAGAAGAGGTGGAGTTGACAGCGTAGGTATCGGAGATATGGCCGGAGGGGTTGACGTCGCCGGACAGGATGTCAGCCACGCCCTTGAAGCCGTTCAGGCCGGGTGCGCCGGTCCACAGGATGGCGTCGATCTCGCTGTCCTGCTTCAGCTCTTCGATCTCCACGGGGTTGTCAGCGTTGATCAGAACGATGACCTTGGTGGAGTGCTGCTTTGCCAGGGCGATCATATCGCGCTCGTACTGGGACAGGGCCAGGGGACGCTCGTAGGAGTCGCCCTCGGTGGAGTTGACCATATTGGGGTTGTAGTCTGCAGCCTCAGAGCTGTCGCGGGAGATGACGACCACAGCGGCGGTGCCATCAGCGCTGGCCAGGAGCTCATCGGTGTACAGGCTGGCGGGAATCTCACCAATGGGATACTTGGAGGGATTCTCGTAGATCATGCCGAAGGCGGGGCTCAGGCCGTGGCCGGTCTGACCGAAGCCTCTTCTGGCATAAGCCATGGCGGCGTCGCTGGAATACAGAGCGATCATGTCGGTGTTCAGGGTGAAGCCCTTTTCGACCATCGCTTCCTCGATGCCGTAAGCGATCTGACCGGTGGTTGCGTCATAGCCGGTGGAGGAGCCGATCATACCGCCCAGGGTGGGAGTGTGAGAGTTCATGCCCCACAGGGTGACCTTCTCAGTGCTCTTGTCGAGGGGCAGGGCGCCGTTGTTCTTGAACAGGACGCTGCCTTCCTCAGAGATCTGCTCGGCCAGTTCGTCCAGGGCCGCGACCAGATCTCCCAGTTCGGTAAATTCGGAGTCGAAATAGATGGCGTCACCAGTGTCGCCCTCTGCTTTTTCTACCATGATGTAGTTGGTGGTACCCAAGCGAGTGTTCAGAAAACCTGCGTTGGCATTGGCAATGGTCTGCACACAGATGCATACGCACAGCAGCATAGCCATGACAGCAGTTAATCCGCGCATCGCTTTGGTAGCTTTCGTTACTTTTTTCATATACTTCCTCCTCAAAATATATTTCGCTATAAATGCCGGACGATTACGCATTTATTTAGCTTTTTAGATTATAACACCAACCTTTTTGCTGTGCACAAAAAATCGTGAAATGTTCATTTTTAGACACAAACGGAGAATATTTTTTGTGCGCATTGTCAAATTATCCTGAACATCGCTCCGTCTTTTGTGCACATTCACCAGTTTTTTGCCAATATTAGTTCACTTCCCCAAATCGCCCCATCCACTCTGCTCCACCATATTGTATTGTCCGCGCCGGCGCTCATACCACACCGCCGGAGCAAAACAAAAAGGCCACCCTTTTTCGGGTGACCTTTTAAAAGATGAACTTAGTTCAGGGCAGCCTTGGCCTTCTCCACGATTGCGGCGAAGGAAGCGGGCTCGTTGATCGCCATCTCGGACAGGCTCTTGCGGTTCAGCTCGATGCCGGCCTTCTTGATGCCGTTCATGAACTTGGA
This sequence comes from uncultured Oscillospiraceae bacterium, assembly GCA_964531435.1. GTDB lineage: Bacteria > Bacillota > Clostridia > Oscillospirales > Oscillospiraceae > Faecousia. The sequence goes on from CAZHEG010000005.1 coordinate 18,027, forward strand.
GTAGTTCAGGCCGTAGGGAGCGACAGCAGCGCTGATACGGGTGATCCACAGGCGGCGGTAATCACGCTTCTTCAGCTTGCGGCCGACGAAAGCGTAGTTGCCGGACTTCATGACCTGCTGCTTGGCCATCTTGA
>CAZHEG010000006.1:0-16238 GCA_964531435.1 uncultured Oscillospiraceae bacterium
CGATGATCACATGGCTGCCGTGGACCTTCTGGGCGTGGAGCCAGATGTCGTCCTTCCGGGCAGAGCGGAAGGTCAGCTCCTCATTCTGCCGGTTGTTCCGACCCACATAGATGGGCACCCCATCGGTGGATACGAACCGCATGGGCGAGGATCTCGCCTGCTTCATCTTCTTCCGGCCCGGGTCGGCCTTGATGTAGCCGCCCTGCTGCAGCTCCTGGCGGATCTCCTCCAGCTCGGCCTCGTTTTCCGCCCGGTCCAGCTCCTCCAGAACGCTCTTCAGGTAGTGAAGCTCCTCTTCGCCCAGGGCGATCTGCTTGGTCAGCTCCTTCTCCGCGGTCTTCATCCGGCCGTAATCCTTGTAGAATTTGGCGGCATTTTGCTGGGGGGACAGGATGGGCGACAACGGGATCTCCACCGGCTTCATATCCTCATCGTAAAAGTCATCACATACGATCACCGTCTGCCCCTTCCGGATGCGGTGGATATTGGCGGTGAGGATATCCCCAAGCTGGCGCAGCCGCTCCCGGTCAAATGTGGCCTCCAGTTCCTTTTCCTGGATGGCCAGCTTTCTCGTCAGGCGGGTGCAGAGATTCTGCACCGTTTTTCGCACCGCCTGGCTCTTCTGGCGCATGGCATCCTTCCGGTCCCGGACGGTGTAAAACATATCCAGCAGCTGGGAAAAGCCCTCCGCCTGCTGATATCCGCCGTACTGCCGGATGGGGCAGAAGGCGAACTGTTTGGGATTGCCGTCCAGGGTGTAATAGCAGGGGGCAGGACGGCTCAGGCTCTCCCCGAAAAATTCCCCCAGCCCCCGGGCCACCGCGTCCATGTCACAGCCGCAGATCCGGGCGTCGGTGCTCCCCGCGGCATACAGCGCCGCTTCCCGGCACACAAGGGGCGACAGGCCGCCCAGACTGTCCATCAGCCGGTCGGCAAGCAGATCCGCGCCGGGGCCGGAAAGGATCTCGCCGAAATCCTCCACCGATTTGGGATCCCGCTTTTCCACCGGATCCGGCTGCTGGTAGTACATTCCCGGCAGCGCCGGGCGCTTGCTGGTCTCGTCCAGGCCGATGCGCCGCAGGCAGTCGATGATCCGCCCCTCCGGGCTCAGCAGATACAAATTGCAGGTCCTGCCCATCAGCTCCGCCACCAGCTTCTTCTGCACCCGGTCACCCAGCTCATCGATGCAGTCAAAGGTAAACCAGGCGCACCGCTCCATGCTGAGCTGCCCCACCTCCGTCAGGCGGGCACCGGAGAGGTGCTTGCGCAGCAGCATGCAGAACATCGGCGGCTCCGCCGGATTTTCCGGAGACGCGGTGCTCAGGTGCAGCCGGGGTGCCGCGGGATTGGCGGCAAAGAGCAGCTTGCTGCGCCCCTGCCGGTGCTTCAGCAGCAATATCACCGTATCCCGCCCGGGCTGGTGGATCTTTTCGATCCGGGCATCCTGCAGCTGCCGGACCTCATCCAGCACGCAGGATAAATAAAAAGCGTCAAATGCCATATGCTTAACCCTCGCGGGTCCCTTCCATCATAATATTGAACAGCTCATTGAGCCGGTCCGTCCTCCCCGCCAGATACAGCGCCCCGAACAGGGTCTCCAGCCCCGTGGCCTTGCTGTATTCCTGGGGCGTGGCGGATTTGGGTGCCGCATGGGTGTGGGCATTCCTTCCCCGGCGGTAGTAGGCATGCTCCTCCTGGGTCATGTGAGGCTCCAGCTTGTCGGCGAATTTCGCCTGGGTCGGGGCCTTCACCAATTGGATGGCGTCCAGATGCAGCCGCTTCAGGGTATGCTCACCCCGGGCGCAGAGGTATGCGCGGCACATCAGCTCATACACGCCGTCGCCGATGTGGGCCAGGCCCAGATTGGAAATGGCGTCGATGTCCCGCTTGCTCATATTCATCAAAAAGTAGTTTTCCAAAGCTTCTCCCCCCGGTTCAAAAGGATCTGGGCGCACAGGCCTGTAAAGGTTCCGGTCACCACGGAAATGGCCGCCATCACCGGCAGATAAACCGCCAGCCCCGGCGTCCCGGAAATCAGGATGGCCGCCGCCATCTGACCCACAGAATGGGCCACGGCACCCAGCGCGCCCGCCACCCAAAGCTGTTTCTTTGTCAGGATCCGCTTCAGCCCCACGGTGGTGAGGATGGCCAGGGCGCCGCCGGCAGCGGAATAGAGAATGGTGCTGAAATTCCCCGCGAACACCGCGCCCAGGAAGATCCGGCACAGCAGCACCGCCGCGCCCTCCCGGGAGCCGATGGCAAATACCACGAACACCGTCACGATGTTGGCAAGGCCCAGCTTCACGCCGGGGATGGGCACCAGCGCCGGAATCTGCGCCTCTACCATAAATATCGTCAGCGCGATGGCGGTAAACAGCGCCAAAAGCGTCAATTTTTTCGTTTTCAACGGCAGCACCGCCTTTCAACATTTTATTTTACCAAACTTTCACGGGAATGTAAAGGTGCATAAATTGGAGTTTCGCGCACCAATGTACCACACAACCATGTAGGGGCGGATATGATCCGCCTACCGGGTGCCGCAGCAAAAGCACCGTGTCATTGCGAGGAGCCGAAGGCGACATGGCAATGACGTGCATATTTTTGGCGCACCGCAACCACCCAACAGCACGATAACCTGAAATCCACAAAAAGGCGGGCAGCAGTCTCATTGACTGCTGCCCGGAAGATCAGGGAAGATTCAGTTTCTTCTTCATCAGCCAGGTGGACAGGAAATAGCCTCCCACAATGACGGTCAGCTCCAGGGGAACCGTGACCATCAGCAACTGCTGGACCATCATTTGGTAAATCGTTTCGGTGGAGGAGATCACCATCCGGTCCCACTCCGACACCCCCAGCAGACTGGACGCCGTGGAGCTGACGGTGCTGACCACCATGTTCAGAACATAGTAAGCACCAAAGGACATCATCACCTTGTGCTTCTTCGCCAGCACTGCGCCCACGGTGATGCAGGTCATCGCGGTCACAGCAGCATAGGGAATGGCAACCAGCACCTGCAGGATGTACACCCAGATGTATCGCTTCATATCGTCCAGAACACCGCCGCCGATTCCCAGCGACTGGAACTGCCTCACGATCTCCCGCAGCTCCTCACCCATGCCGATCCAGAGGAACGCCACGTAAGAAAGAATCAGCGCCAGACCGGTGATAACGCTCCAGATCATCATATTCACCGCGGCGGACAGGAAGATCTGATGGCTGTTCACCGGCAGAGTAAACAGCAGGTAGCCCTCGTCGGTGAAGCGGCTGCGGTAGTAGCGGACCACCAGCACCACCTCTGCCGCCACGGCGCAGACCACCACAGCCAGGAGGGCAAATACCATCACCAGCCCCAGCACCAGGCCCAGCACCTCGCTGGCCGGGCCGGAGCTGTTCAGATTAAAGCGCATGATCAGCGCGCCCAGCACTGCCGCGCCAAATGCCGCGCCGGTCAGGATCCCCATGGTGCCGGCAGTGGCCTTCCACTCATGCTTGATCAGCTTTCCAAACATTTAAACACCTCCCGGAACAGTTCATCCAGCGACTTGCCGGTCTCCTCCCGTGTTTGGTCCACCACGCCGCCCCGGACGATGCGGCCCTTGTGAACGAAGAGATAGTCGTCCAGCACCGGCTCCACATCGGAGATCAGGTGGGTGGAGATCACCACCGATGCCTCCGGGTCATAGTTGGAAATGATGGTATTGAGGATGTAATCCCGTGCCGCCGGGTCCACGCCGCCGATGGGCTCATCCAAAAGATACAGCTTTGCCCGCCGGGACATGACGAGAACCAGCTGCACCTTCTCCCGGGTGCCCTTGGACAGGCTGCCGAACCGGGCCTTGGGATTGATGTTCAGCCGGCGCAGCATATCCTCCGCCCGGGCCCGGTCGAAGTCGGCGTAAAAATCTTCAAAATAATCCAGCTGCTCCCATACCCGCTGGTTATTGCGCAGGTAGGTCCGGTCGGGCAGGTAGGATACCAGCGCCTTGCTCTCCTTGCCCACCGGATTTCCGCAGACGGAAATGGTGCCGGCGTTGGGGGTCAGGACGCCTGCCACCAGCTTCAAAAGGGTGGTCTTACCGCTGCCGTTGGGGCCCAGCAGACCCACGATCCGCCCGCTGGGGATCTCAAGGGTCATCCCTTCCAGGGCGGTGAGCCTGCCGTATTTCTTGGTCAGGCCCGAAACCTGTAATACCGTTGCCATAGATCAGTCCTCCTCACTCAGCTCCGCTGCCTGCCGCAGCGTCAGTCCCACACCCTGCAGCAGCATCCGGCACTGGAGAACCGTTTTCTCCACCGCGCTGCGCCGCAGGGATTCCAAAACCGTGTCGTCATAGGTAACGAAACGGCCCAGCGTTCCGTGGCTGACCAGCAGCCGCTCCCGCTCCAGCTCCGACAGTGCCCGCTGCATGGTGTTGGGGTTCACACGGGCCTGGGTCGCCAGCTCCCGCACCGAGGGGATCCGCTCACCGCTTTGGTACTCCCCTTTCAGGATCGCGCCCCGAAAATGCTCCATGATCTGCTGATACACCGGTTCACTGCCGTTTAGTTTCCATTCCATAGCAGCCCTCCTCGCTGTTATAGTGTATTAGTATACTAACACAGTAATATATACTTGTCAATAATTTTTCCTCCGCCGGGCAACTGGCACTTCCATTTTTTGCGCCGACCATGTATAATGAACAAAAAACCTTTCAGGAGGGCAAGCATATGAAATACGGCTTCGGCGTGGATCTGGGCGGCACCACCGTCAAGATCGCATATTTTGACCGGGAGGGCAATCTGCTGGACAAGTGGGAGATCCCCACCGTCATCGCGGAAAGCGGAAAGCAGATCCTGCCCGATATTGCCGCTTCCATCCGCAACTACATGGAGGCCAAGTATATCTCCAATGATCAGGTCATCGGCGTGGGCATCGGTGTTCCCGGCCCCGTGGACGGCAATGGCCTGGTGAACCGCTGCGTCAATCTGGGCTGGGGCGTTTTCAACATCCACGAGGAGCTGTCCGCCCTCACCGGACTTCCCGTCCGGGCCGGCAATGATGCCAATGTGGCAGCCCTGGGCGAGGCCTGGAAGGGCGGCGGCAACGGCTGCGCCAATATGATCATGGCCACCCTGGGCACCGGCGTCGGCGGCGGCATCATCATCGACGGCCGTCCCGTCAGCGGTGTCAACGGTGCCGGCGGCGAGATCGGCCACCTGGTGCTGAACAAGTATGAAACCGAAACCTGCGGCTGCGGCAAGCGGGGCTGCGCCGAGCAGTACTGCTCCGCCACCGGCGTGGTCCGGGTGGCAAAGCGGCACATGGCCCGCAGCGATATGCCCAGCCCCCTGCGTGACATTGAGAAGCTGACCTGCAAGGATGTATTCGACGCGGGCAGCGCGGGGGATGCCCTGGCCCTGGAGATCCTGGAGCAGGTATACGATTACCTGGGCCAGTTCCTGGCAAATGTCTGCTGCGTGGTGGATCCCGAGGTGGTGGTCCTGGGCGGCGGCGTCAGCCGTGCCGGCCAGCCCCTGCTGGAGGGTGTGCAGAGGTACTACAAGCAGTACGTATTCCACGCCTGCCGGGGCACCAAGTTCGCCCTGGCTGCTCTGGGCAACGATGCCGGCGCATACGGCGCCTTCAAGCTGGTGCTGGACGCATTCGGCTGATGAACCTGCAACGCCACCCCACGGGGTGGCGTTTCCATCATGGGGAGGTATTTCCATGCAGATCACCCACACTGCCCTCCGGGCAGGAAGGCTCTCCTCCTTCCTCACCGGAGAGATGAGAATGTCCACCGGGCTGATGAATAAGCTGAAATGGGGCGATGCCATTCAGGTCAACGGGATCCCCCGGCATACGGACTATGCCGTTCAGCCCGGCGACACCGTCACCGTCCGCCTGGACGAGCCCGCCCCGGAATATCCGGCGGAGGAGGGCCCACTGACCGTTCTCTACGAGGACAGCCACATTCTCGCCGTAGACAAGCCGGCGGGGATGCTGATTCACCCCTCCCACGCCAGAAACACCGGCACCCTTGCCAATCTGGTGGCGGGATACTATCAAAAAACCGGGCAGCAGTCCGCCTTCCACCCCCTGACCCGGCTGGACCGGGACACCTTCGGCATTGTCCTTCTGGCGAAAAATTCCTATATGCACACCCTGCTTCAAAGCACCGATGTGCGCAAAACCTACCACGCCCTGACCCTGGGCGGGCCGGATACCGACAGTGGCACCATCAGCGCCCCCATCGCCCGGCGGCCCATGCCCAGCCTGCTGCGCCAGATCCATCCCGACGGCAAGAAGGCGGTCACGGAATTTACCCTGCTGGAGCGGGGAGAAAAGTTATGTAAACTCGCCCTGCGGCCCATCACCGGCCGCACCCACCAGCTGCGGCTGCACTGCGCCCACATGGGCTTTCCCATCCTGGGGGACCCCCAGTACGGCACCCCGGAATGCATGAATTTCGGCTGGAGCCACCAGGCCCTCTGCGCCCGGGAGCTGCGCTTCCGCCACCCCATCACCGGGGAGGAAATGGTGCTGACCTCCCGGCTGGATGTCTGATCCTCCGCCCCGGGGATTGTTAAGGAATCGTTAACTTTTTCCAGTTTCCCTTGTTTAATCGAAATTGGGGGAATATAATGATGCTGAAAAGAGGTGCCCCCCATTGAAAAAAATGCTGCTTATCGTGAATCCCTGCGCCGGACAAAAAAAGGGCCAGCGGTATCTTTCGGATATTATTTCCATCTTTAACCGTGCCGGGTATCAGGTGGATACCCACATCACCGGCGAACCCGGTGACGCCATCCGCGTGGTGGAGGCCCGGGCCGCCCAGAATGATCTTGTGGTCTGCGCCGGCGGTGACGGAACCTTTAACGAAACCATGAGCGGAATGCTCCGCAGCGGAGCGGCAGTGCCCATCGGCTACATCCCCTGCGGCTCCACCAATGACTTCGCCTCCAGCCTGAAGCTCCCCGGCAATGTGCTCCAGTCCGCCCGCCGCATCGTCTGCGGTTCGCCGGAATCCTATGATGCCGGCCTGTTCGGGGACCGTCATTTCTGCTATGTCGCGTCCTTCGGTGCTTTCACCCGCAGCTCCTACGCCACCCCCCAGAACGTGAAAAACGCCCTGGGCCACTACGCCTATGTGCTGGAAGGCATTCAGGAGCTGGCCCAGATCAAGACGGAGCACGTCCGCATTGAAGCCGACGGCAGGGTCATCGAGGACGATTTCCTCTTCGGTGCCATCAGCAATTCCACCTCCGTGGGCGGCATCCTGACCCTGGATCCCCACCAGGTGGACATGGGCGACGGCGTATTCGAGCTGCTGCTGGTCCGCGCCCCCAAGAATGTGACGGAGATCTCCGAGTGCATCCAGGCGGTGCAGAGCCAGAAATACAACTGCTCCATGATCACCTTCCTCAGCGCGAAAGAGGTGAAGGTCTGGGCCGACCCCAACATGGTCTGGACCCTGGACGGCGAGCGGGAGCCCGGTCACAGCCAGGTCACCGTTTCCAACCTTCACCATGCCATCACCATCATGAAGTGAGGACCCATCATGTATAATTCCACCCTTTGCTACGTCCTGCGGGGCAGCGACGTGCTGATGCTCCACCGGGTCAAGAAAAAGAATGACATCAACAAGGACAAGTGGATCGGCATCGGCGGCAAATTCGAGCCCAACGAAAGTCCCGACGAATGTCTGCTGCGGGAAGCCAGGGAGGAGACCGGCCTGACCCTGACCAGCTGGCGCTGCCGGGGCATCGTCACCTTCCTGCCAAACGAGCCCTTCGAGGGTGAATATATGTACCTGTTCACCGCCGACGGCTTTGAGGGCGAGATGGTGGAATGCGATGAGGGCGACCTGCAGTGGGTCAGCCGGGATTTTCTGGACCGGCTCCCCAAATGGGAGGGCGACCGGATCTTCCTGGACCTTCTGTGGCAGGATGCTCCCTTCTTCCTGCTGACCCTGCGCTACGACGGCGACCGCCTGACGGAAGCCATCCTCAACGGCGAAAAGATCCGATAAAAATGGCACAAGGTGCCGAGTTGACAGTTGAAAATTGACAGCTGACAGTGATGGTATTTCCTTCGGAAATGATTGAAATTCGTCGGCAGAGCCGACACAACAACTGTCCACTTTCCACTGTCCACTGTCCACTAAATTGACATTTGCTCATCTCAACGCAACAAGGGCGCGTCTTTCGACGCGCCCTTCATTTTATTGTTCCCGCAGGGGTTTGATCTTCTGGTTGTAGATTCGGATAAAGAAGAAGGTGGTTGCCATCAGGCTCACGCCCTCAGCGATGGGGAATGCCCACCAGACCATGTTCACATCGCCGGACAGGCTCAGCAGGTAAGCGGCAGGCAGCAGCGCCAGCAGCTGGCGGCACAGGGAGGTGATGGTGGAATAAATGCCGTTGCCCAGCGCCTGGAAGGAAGCACCCAGGGCGATACACACCGCGGCGATGGGGAAATGGATGGCGATGGTCCGCAGTGCCACAACGCCCAGCTCCACGAAGGTATCCGACAGCTTGAAGATGCCCAGCAGCGTCCGGGGTATCAGCTCAAAGGCCAGCAGGCCCGCCACCATGAACACAAGGGCCGCGCCCACCGCCAGCTTCAATGTCTTGACGATCCGCTCCGGCTTGCGGGCGCCGTAGTTGTAGGCCACCACGGAAATGGTAGCATTATTCAGGCCGAACAGGGGCATGAAGAAGAAGCTCTGGAGCTTATAGTAAATGGAGAAAACGCCGGTAGCCGTGGTGCCCACATCCGCAAAGCCCAGCAGGATCTGGTTCATGGAGAAGTTCATCACAGAGCTGACGGAGTTCATGATCATGGAGGGGACGCCAACGGTCAGGATGGGGCTGATGATCTCCCGCTTGGGGAGGACATTTTTCAGCGACAGCTTTACATCGGGGTTGCACTTCAGGTTGAAGATCAGCGCCAGCACCGCAGCGACCCACTGGCCCAGGACTGTGGCGATGGCAGCGCCGGCAGCGCCCATGGCAGGAATACCCAGCCACTCTACGCCGAAGATGAATACCGGGTCCAGCACGATGTTGATGACCGCGCCCACGCCCTGGGTGATCATGGTGTAGAAGGTTCTGCCCGTGGCCTGGAGCATCCGCTCAAACAGCACCTCAAAGTAGATGCCCATGGTAAAGCAGCAGCAAATGGTGGTATAGGCGATGCCGTTCTCCACGATGTCCGTCACATCAGACTGCATCTCATAGTAGGGCCGGGTGCAGAAAAGGCCAAAGAGCACGAAGATCACCGTGGCGCACAGTGCCAGGAAAATGCCGTTGCCGGCCACCCGGTTGGCCTTCTCCCGGTTGCCCTCGCCCAGAGACTTGCTCAGCAGGGAGTTCACACCCACGCCGATGCCCACGGCAAAGCCGATCTGCACATTCTGCACCGGGAAGGCAAGACCCAGCGCGGTAACCGCGTCTTCACTGAAACGGGAAATGTAAATGCTGTCCACCACATTGTACAGTGCCTGGACCAGCATGCTCAGGATCATAGGCACCGCCATATTTACCAGCAGCTTGCCCACCGGCATGGTGCCCATCTTATTCTCCCGCAGGTCGGGAGCTTGTTTCATATCTGTCATGGTTGTCCCTTTCTCTTTGCTCTCAATTATTCCGTCCTATATCATAGCAAAAGACACCTTGGATTGCAAGGGGGAGGATACACCGCCCGGTGTCCTTTTGCGCATAAAAACTCCCAGGCCATGCCTGGGAGCTTTCAGTTTTTCTTAGTCCCCGTTTCTCCAGCCGGAGCCGACGGTGGAGGTGATGGTGGAAACGGTGGGCAGGGTCGCCGCCGCGGCCACATCGGACAGGATGATCCGGATGGAGCACTGGTAATGGCGGGTGTAGTAATCGCCGTCCAGGCTCACGATCTTCACGCCCTTTTCGCCGGCGTGGATCATCTGGCCGTTTCCTAAGTAAATGCCGATATGGGAGGCAAAGCCGTAGCCCGCGGTGTTGGAGAACACCACCAGGTCACCTGCCTGCAGGTCCTCCTTGGCAATGATGATGCCGTCCTGCATCTGGTTGCGGACGGTACGGCCCAGCTCGATACCGGCTTCGTTAAAGACATACTTCAGAAGGCCGGAGCAGTCGAAGCCGCGCTTGGACATGCCGCCCAGCACATAGCGGACGCCCAGATACTTCTGGGAAAGCTGCACCACGCTGCTGCGCAGCTGCAGGGCAGTCTGGGTGGAGTAGGAGTTCAGATACTTGGAGTCCTCATGCTCCGGATCGGCGGAGATATAGTAATCGCCATTCTCATCCTGAATGACCTGATCCACGGCAATGTAACCGTTCATATCGCCGCAGTCGATCTTGTAAAAGCCCTTTTTGGTGCCCAGCACCGTCAGCTTGGAGCCGTTTTCCAGGCAGCCGATGACAACGGTACTGCTGCTGGCGCCGTAGTGCACCTGGCTGACCAGGTGGCTCTGGCTCTCGGCGGCCATGTTCTCCATGTTCAATACGGTGGTGCCTGCGACCTGGGTGGTAACACCGGTCACAGAAGAAGTAGAAAGCGCGGAAGCGGGGATCACGCAGGCAATGCACAGCGCGAAGCACAGCGCAGCTGCCATCACCTTTCCGCAGCGCTTGAATTTCAGCATAAATCGTTCCTTCCTGATTTCAAAACAGAATCATTTTGTTACAATCCGGTTACAAATTATAGCAGAGTGTTTCCATTTTGTCAAGGCTTTCCAGCCCCAAAAAACGACGATTTATGGGATTTTTTCATCTTTTTTGCCTGTTTTCTCTTAATTTTCAGCCTAATTTCCGAAAATCAGCCCTGTGATTCGCCCCGGACCGGGGGAATAATTTGTAACAGCTCCGGCTATACTATTCCTCATCCTCCGTCACCAGAGAGCCGTTTCCGTCGGAAAAAGAGGACAGCACACGGATCGGGACCCGGTACCGCTGGCCCAGCTCCACGCACCGGTCATGGAGCACCTGGGCCCCCTGCCGGGCCATGGTCAGCATCCGCCTGTAATCCACCCGCTCCAGCCTGACAGCGTCCTGGAACCGCCGGGGATCCCGGTCATACACCCCATCCACATCGGTGTAGATGCGGCACTCCCCTGCCCCCAGCCAGGCCGCCAGTGCCACCGCCGTGGTATCGGAGCCGCCCCGGCCCAGGGTGACAGTGTCCCCATCCGGGCCGATGCCCTGGAAGCCCGCCACCACCGCCACCCGGCCCGCCTCCAGCTCCCGCCGCAGCCGGTCCCCGGTCAGCTCCCGGACCCGGGCATTGCCATAGACCCCATCGGTCAGCAGTCCCGCCTGGTGGGCCGTCAGGCTCACGGCGCGGATGCCCATTTCCTCCAGAGTCATCGCCATCAGGGCGGCAGATACCTGTTCCCCGGCACTGAGCAGGGCGTCCAGCTCCCGCTCCGGCGGTGCCGGGTTCAGCTCCAGGGCCTTGTCGAGCAGCAGGTCCGTGGTATTCCCCTGGGCAGACACCACAACAGCCACGGAATTTCCCAGCTCCCGCTCCGCGGCGATCCGCCTTGCGGCATTTTGGACCCGTTCCCGGTCTGCCAGGGACGAGCCGCCGAATTTCATTACGATCAGCATCAATTTCACCTCCGTGCCATCTTACGGCAGGCAGTGACGGTTTGTGCGGAATTTCCGGCCCGGGCAAAAAGAAAAACCGCTCCGGCAGGAGCGGTTTGGAAGGGCTGGATCAGTTCCCCAGAATGTCGGCCTTGATGACGCCGGGCGTTTCCGCCAGCTGATGCAGCAGCTCGTCGAGGCTCACTTCGATCTCAACGGTCTCGGCGCTGATGGTGACCAGAGCGCAGCCGTTGTTGGGAATGATGGAATTGATGGTCAGAATATTGGCAGACTGCTGGGCAAAAGCAGACAGAATGGCAGACAGAACGCCGGGCTCATCATGGAGCATGAACTGGAACGTGATGACACGGCCCGTGGAGCTCTTCTCAAAAGGCATAACGGAATCGCGGTACTTATAAAATGCACTGCGGCTGATGCCCACCAGCTGGGTTGCCTGATTGACGGTGGATGCTTCACCGGTAACCAGCAGACGCTTTGCCTCCGCGACCTTCAGAAAGACCTCGGGCAGCGCAGATGCCTCAACAATGTAGAATTTCGGCTGATTGGTCATGACGAACCTCCATATATATACATTGAAAGCTGTTTTGTACACCTACCAGAGTCATTGTAGCACAAGTTTTTAAAATTGCAAGCCCCATGTGGGGAAAGGAACGGAAATATGTCCTCGACTTCCATGAAAACCGTATTGATCTGCGCCGCTGCCGCGGCGGTATTTTGGGTATCCGCCCGGTATCTGCTGCCGGTGCTGACCCCCTTTCTCTTCGCAGCCCTGCTGACCTTGGCCGCGGAGCCGCTGGTGCGAACCCTTGGAAAGCGGCTGAAGCTGTCCCGCCGGGCGGCGGCAGGTGCCGGGGTCACGCTGTCCCTCATTCTGCTGTGCCTGTCGGTCACGGTGCTGGGAGCGCTGGCTGTCCGCCAGCTTCACAACGCCGCCCAGGCAGCCCCCGCCTTGGGCAGCGCCGCCCTTCAGGGCATCGATACCCTCCACGACTGGTCTGTGTCCCTGGCGGAAAAGGCTCCGGAGGGGATCCGCAGCCTAGCGGTGAACGCGGTGGAGGATCTTTTCAGCGGCAGCGAGGATCTGGTGCGGGGCCTGACCGCCCGGATCCCCTCCCTGCTCACCGGCCTGGTCAGCCGCCTTTCCGACAGTGCCCTGGGCATCGGCACCTTCCTCATTGCCGCCTATATGATGTCGGCGCGGCTGCCGTCCCTTACCCAGTGGCTTCGCTCCCACTCCCCCTCCCGGTGGCGTGACCAGTGGCTTCCCGCCCTGAAGCGGCTGAAAAAATCGGTTTTCGGCTGGCTCACCGCCCAGCTGAAGCTGATGGGGATCACCTTCTGCGTGCTGTGCTCCGGATTTTTCCTGCTGCGCGTCACCTACGCCCCGGTGTGGGCCGCTCTCATCTCCCTGATCGACGCTCTGCCCATTCTGGGCACCGGCACGGCTCTGATTCCCTGGAGCCTGGTCTGCTTCATCCAGGGGGACACCGTCCTGGGGGTAGGGCTGCTGGGGGTCTATGCCGTGGCGACGCTGCTGCGCTCCATCCTGGAGCCGAAGCTGGTGGGCAGGCAATTGGGCCTGGACCCCCTGGTGACCTTGCTTGCCATGTACACCGGCTACCGGCTCTGGGGCATTTTCGGGCTGCTCATCGCCCCGCTGCTCACCGTTACCGTCTGGCAGCTGTTTTCCGGCGGCGGGGAAGCCCCGGCACCGGACTGATCTTTCGAAATTTCCTCTGTCTATCTCTCACAAAAATCCAAACTTCCTATTGTGCATCCGGCGTAATTTTGGTATAATAATGAGAAAAAAGTATATTGGATGTGTATTGCCTTGAAATACGGAGTTTGGAATGTACAAAAACCGCAGACGACAGCGGTCAACACCCTGGTGGGGGCGGGCTACGCGCCGCTGACCGCCATGGTCCTCTCTGCCCGGGGTCTGGACGATCCCAAGGCCGCCGCCGCTTACCTGGACTGCAGCGCGGCCCTGCTGGACCCCTTCCTGATGACGGATATGGATCTTGCCGTAGGCCGCATCGGCCTTGCCATGGCCCGCGGAGAAAGGATTGCCGTCTTCGGCGACTATGACGTGGACGGCATCACCTCCACCTGCCTGCTGACGGATTTTCTCCGCCGCCACGGGGCGGATGTGGTCAGCTACATCCCCGGCCGGCTGGAGGAGGGCTACGGCCTCAATCCCATCGCCATCCACCAGCTCCACGGCGAGGGTGTCAAGCTGATCATCACCGTGGACTGCGGCATCACCGCCGTCAGTGAAGCCCAGCTTTGCAGACAGCTGGGCATTGACCTGGTCATCACCGACCATCACGAGTGCAAGGACGTCCTGCCCGAGGCCGTTGCCGTGGTGAACCCCCACCGGCCCGACGGCGGCTATCCCCACGCCACCCTCTGCGGTGTAGGTGTGGCCTTCAAGCTGGCCTCCGCCCTCAGCGGCGATCAGGATGCCGTTCTTGCCGAGTATGCCGACATGGTCTGCCTTGGCACCGTTGCGGACGTGATGCCCCTGCAGGGCGAAAACCGCACCTTCGTTTCCCACGGCCTGAAGCTGCTGCAGCATACCCGCCGCCCCGGCATCGCCGCCCTGATGAAGGAGAGCGGCTGTGACCCCAACGCCCTTTCCGCCACCTCCATCGGCTTCATGCTGGCCCCCCGGATCAACGCCGCGGGCCGAATGGGCCAGATCGACCTGGCTGTGGAGCTTTTCCTCACCGATGACCCCGACCGTGCCGCCTTCCTGGCCCGGTCCCTTTGCGACCTGAACCGCCGCCGCCAGGCAGTGGAATCGGAAATTTACGCCCAGGCCGTATCCATGCTGCCCCAGGGCCAGGCCCCCGAAGCCATCGTCCTGGCGGACGAAGGCTGGCACCAGGGCGTGGTGGGCATTGTTGCCAGCCGCATGGCGGAGGAATACAGCTGTCCCGCCTTCCTCATCTGTCTGGACGGCGAGCACGGCAAGGCCAGCTCCCGTTCCTTCGGCGGCTTCAACCTGTTCTCCTCCCTCACCGCCCTGTCGGAGCTGCTGGAAAGCTACGGCGGCCACGAGCTGGCGGCGGGCTTCACCATCCACCGGGACTGCATCTCCTCCTTCCGCAAGGAGGTCTGCCGCCTGGCCGCGGATTACTACGCCACGGCGGACGGCCCCCGGACGGTGCTGGACATCGACTGCGCCATCACCCCGGAGCTGCTGACGGTGCGGGGCATCGACGCCCTGCAGGTGCTGGAGCCCTGCGGCAACGCCTGTCCCAAGCCGGTGCTGGTGATGGAGAAGCTGACCATCGACCGCATCAACACGGTGGGGGGCGGACGCCATATGCGCCTGCGCCTGCGCCAGGGCAATCACTATATCAACGCCATCTTCTTCTCTGCCACACCGGAAAGCGCCTCCGTGGAGCCCGGCGACGTGGTGGATGTGGCATTTAACCCCCAGGTCAACGAATTCCGGGGGGAGCGGACGGTGCAGATGAACGTCATCGACATCCGCCCCAGCTGCGCCGCCGATTGCAGCCCCGACACCTCCGCCTACCGCCGCCTGCGCAGCGGCGACCTGGACAGTGCCGCCGCCCGGCTGCTGTGCCCGGACCGGAATATGCTCGCCACCGTGTGGCGTTACATGGCATCCCTCGGCCATCCCATTCAGGAGGATCCCATCTGCCTGTGCCGCAAGATCGTCCGCTGGTCCGGCATGAGCATGAGCCAGGCACAGCTGATGACCTGTCTGGATATTTTCACCGACGTGGGCCTGCTGAAATGCCAGCGGCTCCACAAATACATAACCATCGAACTGACCCCCGGGACTGTCAAGGCCGACCTGCTGAGCAGCGCCACCATGCAGGCCCTGCTTCGCGCGAAAGAGAGTTGAGAAAACCATGGAAACCTTTGAAGCCCATTATGAATCCATGTGCGCCACCATCCGCAAGCGGATGCCCGGCGCGGATATGGAGCTGATCCGCCGGGCTGTTGACTACGCCGATGCCAAGCACAGCCACCAGAAGCGAAAGGACGGCTCCCCCTACATCATCCACCCCCTGGCTGTTGCTGAGATCGTGGTGGAAATGGGCCTGGACACCGACGCGGTGCTGGGCGCCCTGCTCCACGACTGCATCGAGGATACCGACGCCTCCCACGAGGATATCGAAAAGCTCTTCGGCACCAGCGTCGCCGAGCTGGTGGAGGGCGTTACCAAGCTGACCCGGACGGACTTCACCTCCACCGAGGAGGCCCAGATGGAGAACCTGCGGAAAATGTTCATGGCCATGTCCAAGGACATCCGCGTGGTGCTCATCAAGATCGCCGACCGCCTCCACAATATGCGCACCATGCAGTACCAGACCCCCGCAAAGCAGATCAAGAAATGCCGGGAGACCATGGATATCTACGCCCCCCTGGCCCACCGTCTTGGTATGCAGAAGATCAAGTGGGAGCTGGAGGATATCGGCCTGCAGTATCTGGATCCCGAAAATTACAACGCCATCATGGAATACCTCAATGCCCACCGGGATCAGGACGAGGCTTTCATGGCCACCATCCAGAATAAGATCCAGAGCCGTCTGGAGGCCATGGACATCGTGGGCACCTGCTACGGCCGCATCAAGCACGTGTATTCCATCTACCGCAAAATGCAGGCCCAGGGC